>JBIKWV010000922.1:0-2873 GCA_044356135.1 Elainellaceae cyanobacterium | reverse complement strand
GCGGTGCTTTGTCCCAATAGTCAGATGGGCAAGACGATCGCCCAAAAGTTGAGCGATCGCAGCATCACAGCCAGCTTTGTGACGGGTGAGCAGATCGATATCAACGCCCCCTTTATCAAGGTTCTCACCCTTCACTCGGCTAAGGGACTCGAATTTCCCTTTGTTGCGATCGTCGGGTTGCAGGAAGGGAGACTGCCTTACCTTCCTGCAGATGTGCCTGCGGATGAGGTCGTTACCCTCACCGATGAACAACGCCGCCTGTTTTATGTCGGCTGCTCCCGTGCCATGCGTGCCCTGATGGTCTGTGGCTCACAGTCTCAGCCGTCCCAGTTTCTCTCTCCGCTTGCGTCCCCCAACTGGGCGCTTGAAAGCCGCAGCAATGCCAAATCCAGAAATTAACTCAAACTCCTATGAAGCTCCCCGTCAAACTTCAGGAACTCCTTCAGCTCAATGAACAGGCCATTGCCACTATCAGCAACCTGATGGGGCAGGGCAATGCGATCGTCGATTGTTCGGGTGTTGAATCGGTTACGTCTGATCAGATGTCGCTCCTGCTGTCTGGTGTTCCTTCTGATTGGGATGTGCAAGAACTGGCTGAAGTGCTAAAGCAGGAGAGCTTAACTGAGAGCTTTGCCAATCTGCTTTTGCAGGAGATCGATCGCAGGCATGGACGGGAATCGAGTCATGGAATTCAGACCTTGCCAGCGGGAGAACAACCTGGCCCCTATCAACTGCCAACGTCTGATTCCCAGCCAACGCTAGATGTTTTCAGCCTCCGCAATGAAATTATTGGAGATTACCGCCGCTACATTGAAAGCTTTTTGAGGATCAGAGACTCAAAAGTTGAGAAGTTCGTCCAGCAGGAACTGGAGCACGGGCAGCTATGGACTGACCCCCTGGTACAGCTCAATCCTTTCTATAAGCAAGGGGCAACGGTTAGTGAGCTGGTTCAGCGGGGAGTGTTGCATCCCAACTGTGAACGGTATTTCCCTGGCTACAGATTCCGCTACCACCAGGAGCAAGCATTTCTTTCTGCTCAACGCCAGGAGCCGTATGTTCTGACCACGGGGACTGGCTCAGGAAAGAGCATGACTTATGTGGTGCCGCTATTTGATGACCTGTTGCGTCATCCAGAGATTTCTGGGGTAAGGGCAATTCTGGTCTATCCCATGAATGCGCTGATCAATTCCCAGAAGCAGGAGTTTGATAAGTTTCTGGAGAAGGTGCCCAACAGCCACATTCGAGTGGAGCAGTACACCGGGCAGGAGAGCCTGGAGAAGAAGACTGAGATTCAGAACAATCCCCCTCACATTCTGCTCACGAACTACGTGATGCTGGAGCTGATGCTGACCCGCACCCATGAGGAGCGGTTGGTCACCTCACCCAACTTGAAGTTTCTGGTGCTGGATGAACTGCACACCTACCGGGGGCGGCAGGGGGCCGATGTTGCCATGCTGATTCGCAAGCTCCGGCAGCGCTCCGACAGAGATCTGCTATGCATTGGCACCAGTGCCACGATGTCTACCGAGGGAAACCGGGAGAATCGCCGTCAAACTGTAGCGGGTGTGGCCAGCAAGCTGTTTGGGGTAGCGGTCAAAGCGAAGAATGTGATTGATGAAACGCTGGAGCGATCCATCACCCGTCCTCAGCCGACTTCAGCAGAACTGCGGCAAAGTGTTGAAGCAGGTTTGCCCCAACAAGAGCAGCAAACCCTGGATGCTTTTAAAGTTCATCCGCTTGCCGCCTGGATTGAGATGAATTTTGGCTTGGCGGAGGAGGAAGGGCATCTCGTCCGCCGCACTCCGATCACATTGGAGGCTGGAGCTGAACTGCTGGCGGAGCAAATCCAGCTCTCTGCTGAAACCTGTCGAGATGCGCTGAAACAATTGTTTCTCTGGGGCAGCAAAACAGGGGGACTGGCATTCCGCCTGCACCAGTTCATCTCTCAGGGGGGCAGTGTGTATGCGACGATTGAGCCACACCAGCGGCGATCGCTCACGCTGGAGGGGCAATACACCACCACAGAAGACCGATTGCTCTATCCGCTGGTGTTCTGCCGGGAATGCGGTCAGGACTACTATGTGGTGCGATATGACGCAGACAAGCAAACGGTTCATCCCCTGTTGCCAACAGCGATCGATCTAGACCCTGAGAACAGCGATATTCGTGAGGGGTATTTGACGCTCAACGAGCCTGATTTGTGGAATGAGGGCGATGAGGAGCGCTTGCCCGATAGCTGGTTCAAAATAACCAGGCGAGAGGGGCGTGTCCCCAAGAAAGAGTACGCTCGCTTTATTCCCCAACGGCTTCAGATTCGCCCTGATGGTTCAGTCACGAGTTCCTTGTTGGATGGAACAAGCTGCTGGTTTACGGCGAAACCCCTGATGACCTGCCTCAACTGTGGGGTAGTGCATGACGCTAGAAAGAATGAGTTTGTGAAACTCTCTCGCCTCAGCAGCGAAGGTCGCAGTACGGCTACAACGCTGTTATCACTTTCGACGGTTAGTCGATTGAAGACGGTATTGGGTGAAACGTCAGAGGCAGCGAAGATCCTGAGTTTTACCGATAACCGTCAGGATGCCTCACTGCAAGCAGGGCATTTTAACGACTTTGTGCAGACCAGTTTTCTGCGCTCTGCGCTGAATCGCGCCCTGCAAGCGAATCCAACACTGGATCACCGACAACTGCCAGCAGAGGTCTGCAAGCATATGCAGTTGGATCAGGCCGACTATGCTCGCCAGGTGGCAGAGTACGGCGTCGGGCGGCGACGCAACGAGGAAGCGTTCCAGAACCTGATCGAGTATCGACTGTACGAAGACCTGCGGCGGGGCTGGCGAATTGTTCAGCCCAATCTGGAGCAGTGCGGGCTGCTG
>JBIKWV010000071.1:0-10352 GCA_044356135.1 Elainellaceae cyanobacterium | reverse complement strand
CCCAGTTCAACCTGCCTCAGCAGCTCTACGGACAAGAATCACAGATCCAGTTACCCCTGGAGGCGTTTGAGTGGGTCAGCCAGGGGAGTTCCAGCAGCAGTATGACGGATATGCTGGATGTTGCCGTCATTTTCAAAGCTTCCCAGGCGATCTCCCAGGAAATTCAGTCGGAACGGCTACTGGCCAAGCTGATGGAAGTAGTCATGGAGAATGCCGGGGCACAGACTGGGACGCTGATCCTGAAGACAGAAGGAGAGTGGCAAATCATGGCGCACTGCCTGGATCCGCAAACCTGCCAGGTTGAATCGGCCCCCCTGGAAGCCAGCCAGTGGCTTCCCCTGAGTGTCATCCACTCTGTTCAGCGTACACAGGAAACGGTTGTGATCCACGATCCGGTAAATCACAATTCGTTTCCTGCGGATCCTTACTGGTTGCGGCGATCGCCCCAGAGTGCGTTGTGTATGCCCCTTCTGAACCAGAGAAAACTGATTGGCCTGCTGTATCTGGAGAATCACGCGACAGCAGGTGCATTCACAGGTGAACGACTGGAAGTACTAAAGCTGCTATGTGTCCAGGCGGCGATCGCCATTGAGAATAGTCATCTTTATCAACAGCTAGAACAGTATTCTCAGACCCTGGAGCAAAAAGTCCACGAACGCACTCAGGAGTTGGAGTCTGTCAATGAACAGTTGCAGCGATCGCTCAAAGCGCTACAGGCCAGTGAAGCAAAATATCGACAAATTGTGGAGATTGCCAATGAAGGTATCTGGCTCCTGGATAGTGAGAACAAAACCAGCTTTGTGAATCCCAGAATGGCAAAAATGCTGGGGTACCAGCCCAACGAGATGCTGGGCCAAACGCTGTTTCACTTTATGGATGAAGAGGAGATGACGCTGGCTCAGGCCAACATCGAACGGCGGCAGCAGGGTATCACCGAACAGCACGACTTCAAGTTCCGTCACAGGGACGGGTCTGAGGTATGGACGTGGATCTCGACCACGCCACTGATGGATGACCAGGGCCAGTATCTGGGCACGCTGGGCATGATCACCGATATCAGCGATCGCCGTCGGGCAGAGGCCGCCCTGAGGCAAAGCGAAGCGACCAATCGGGCCTTAATCGCAGCAATTCCTGACCATATGGTTCGCATGGATCGATCGGGTCGATATCAGGAGCTTTTTGATAGCGACTATGTGAATGTTCTGCTGCCAGAAAAACCAGTTAATGAATCCAATGTATATGATGTTTTGCCGCATCATCTGGGGGAGCAACGCCTCCTGCGTATTCAATCAGCGCTGGAGACCAGAACGCTGCAACTCTATGAGCAGACCCTTGAGATTGACAACAAGCTTTGCTACGAAGAGGTGCGGATCGTTCCCTTGCTCGATCAGGAAGTCCTGGTCATTGTCAGAGATATTACGGAACGCAAACAGGTAGAAAAGGCGCTTCAGGAACTGAATGAGAAACTTGAGCAACGAGTAGCTCAACGGACTCAGGAACTTCAGCAGCAGACCCAACTTTTGCAGACCATCCTCAACAGTATGGGGGATGGCGTTTTAGTTGCAGATACACAGGGAGCCATTATTCTCCATAATCCGGCGGTTTATCAGATTACGGGTCTGGATGGAAGCGCACTCGCCTCTAAGGACTGGCAGACTCTTTGCGGAATTTATGACCCCGATGGAACCCGCTATTCCCCTGAACAGATTCCGCTCGTGCGGGCGCTTCGGGGGGAATCAATCGATCGCGTAGAGTTACTTCTGCGCAATGACGCTCGCCCCGATGGTCTGTACATTGAGCTAACCGCTCGCCCGCTCTATGACAGCGGTGATAATCTACTGGGCGGCGTAGTGGTGTTCCGCGATGTGACCAAACGAAAGCAGGCAGAAACTCAACTTCAGGAACAGGAACAGTTCCTTCGCACCATCTATGAAGGAGTCAACCAGCCCATCTTTGTAGCCGATGTTCTGCCAGACAATCGTGTGCTTCAGGCTGGCTGGAACCCGGCGGCAGAAAAGCGCACTGGGAAAACCTCTGCGTCAGTGGCCGGAAAGCCCATTTCTGAAATTTTTGAAGCCGACGATGCAGAAGAAATTCTTCAGCGTTACGCCCGGTGCATTCATACCAAACAACCGCTCACCGTTGAGGAATGTCTCGAGCTTCGGGGGCAAACCCACTGGATGTGGACAACCTTCAACCCCCTGGTCGGTGAGGATGGACGGGTTTATCGGGTGGTTGGAACGGTGTATGACATTACAGAGCGGAAACGCGCGGAACAGGCGCTCCAGGAAAGTGAGGAAAAACTGCGGCTGGCGGCAGAAGCGGCTGAGCTTGGGGTGTGGGACGGTAACTTGCTGATGGGTACTGAGAGCTGGTCTCATAAGACCTATGAAATCTTGGGGTTCACCGAGGCAACATTTGATGGCAAAACGGAAACCTTTTTTAGCAGGTTGCACCCTGATGACCGACTGACTACTCAGCAAAAGTTTGAGCAGGCCCTACAAACAGGCATTTATCGAACCGAATATCGCATCATTCACCCCGATGAAACGATTCACTGGGTCAGTACCAGAGGTCGGATTTTCTGCGATGCAGCAGGCGTTCCCTGCCGCGTCGTTGGAATCAATATTGATGTCACCGAGCGCAAACAGGCAGAACTGATTCTCCGCGAAAGCGAGGAACGGTTCCGACAAATTGCAGCAACCATCCACGAGGTTTTTTGGATGACGGAGCTGGATGGGAAAGTTCTGTATATTAGCCCAGTTTTTGAGCGGATCTGGGGCATTCCCTGTCAGACTCTATACGAAGGCTTTTCTGACTGGTTTGAATCTATCCATCCTGATGATCACAACCGAGTGACGATGGCGCTCAGCCGGGTGGCAGACGTTGGCTACGACGAGATTTATCGAATTGTGCGTCCCGATGGAGAGACCCGCTGGATACACGATCGCGCTTTCCCGATTTCTGACAGTAATGGCATTCCCTATCGGGTGGTTGGGGTTGCCGAAGATATTACCGATCGCAAGCTGGCCGAAGCTGCGGTTCAACAATCAGAGCAAGATTTACGAACGATCTTCAATAACGTTTACGATGCAATTTTTATTCACGAGCTGGATGGCACGATTCTCGACATCAACGATCGCGCTCTGGAGATGCACAGGGTCAGTCGGGAGCAGATCCTGGGAGCCAGCATTGCCGATCTTTCACCACCTGACGCGCCCCTGGCGCAACTGCCCGCCATCTTTGAACGGGTCGCTGCCGGGGAGAACGTGCGGTTTGATTGGCAGTGTCGTCGCCTGAGTGACCAATCGGTTTTTGTCACTGAAATTGCCCTGCGCATGGTAACGCTGGCCAGTCGTTCAGTGTGCATTGCAACCGTTCGAGATATGAGCGATCGCAAGCAGGCGGAGCAGGCCCTACGGCAGAGCGAACAACGCTATGCCACCCTGACTGCTGCGGCTCCAGTGGGGATCTTCCGCACCGACGCAGAAGGTCATTGTCTGTACGTGAACGATCGCTGGTCGCAGATTGCCGGACTCACAGCTTTAGAGGCGGCAGGGGCTGGGTGGGTCAAGGCGATTCACCTGGAGGATCGAGACATGGTTGCGCAGCACTGGTACCGCTTTGCCGAGACCGGAGACATCTTCCGGTTGGAGTATCGCTTCCAGCGTCCTGAGGGCACCGTTACGTGGGTATTCGGTCAGGCAGTCAAAGAAATCGACGAGGCAGGCATCGTTCGAGGGTATGTGGGAACGATTACCGATATCAGCGATCGCAAAGAAGCACAAATGGCGCTGCAAGAAGCACAGCAGTTTGCCCAGAGTATCGCTGACAAAACTCCTGCGGTGCTTTATATCTACGACCTGACCAATTCTCGCAATCTCTACAGCAATCGCTCCATTGCGGAAGTGCTGGGATACTCAACCCAGGAGATCCAGGGGATGGGTGAAGCGTTTATGCCGAGCATGGTACACCCCGATGATCTGGAACTGGTGCTTCAGCACCAGCAGCAAATTGCCGCTGCCAGCGATGATGAAGACCTGGAACTGGAGTATCGAATCCGTCATGCCAGTGGAGAATGGCGGTGGTTGGTGAGCCGCGACAGTGTGTTTAAGCGGGATGAGAACGGCAACGTAACGCAGTATATTGGTGCGGCGCAGGATATCAACGATCGCAAACGGGCTGAGGAGGTACTGCGCCAGATGAATCTGGAGCTGGAGCGCCGGGTCGAGGAGCGGACACTGCAATTGAAAGAGGCGAAAGAAGCCGCAGAAGCAGCCAGCAATGCAAAAAGTGAGTTTCTGGCCAACATGAGCCACGAGTTTCGCACACCGCTAAACGGGATTCTAGGGTATGCCCAGATTTTGAAGAATTCACCGGGACTGAGCGATCGCGATCGCGAAGGGCTGGCGGTGATCGATCGCTGTGGCTCCCATTTGCTCACCCTGATTAGCGATATTTTGGATCTGGCAAAAATCGAAGCCAGAAAACTGGAACTGCATCCCCACCCGTTTCACCTGCCAAAATTTTTGCGAACCCTGGTCGAAATCTGCCAGATCCAGGCAGCGCAGAAACAGATCCGGTTTATCTATCAAAAACTTACCCCCCTACCCCCCAGCATTGTGGCCGACGAGCGGCGACTGCGGCAGGTATTGCTCAATCTGCTGGGCAACGCACTGAAATTTACGCCAGAGGGCAGTGTTACCTTCCGGGTATGGGTAGTGGATGAACGCGCAACGCTGCCGTCTCAAGCCTGTTTGCTCCGGTTTGAGATCGCTGATACGGGCGTTGGTATTGCGGCAGACCAGCTAGAGCGGATTTTGCAGCCCTTTGAACGCACGAACAACACCCACCACATTGAAGGAACAGGACTGGGATTGGCGATCGCCTGTAACTTACTAAACCAGATGGGCACACGCCTGGAGGTGCAGAGCCAGGTCGGGCAGGGCAGCGTGTTCGGGTTTGAAGTCCAGTGCTATGAAGCCAATGATTCTCAAGGGAGAGCGGAGCTACCCGTGCGCGGAGTGACAGGTTACCAGGGGCAACCCCGCCATATTCTCGTTGTGGACGATCACTCCGATAACCGCCGGGTACTGATTAACCTGTTAGAACCACTGGGTTTTGTGGTGTCAGCAGCCAGTAATGGGGAAGAAGCCTTAAAGATGATCATGAGCACTTCGCAACTTCTCCCCCTGGATTTGCTGATTACGGATCTGGCCATGCCGGGGATGGACGGTTGGAGTCTGATTCGCCACCTGCGGCAAAATTTGCAGACCCAATCTCTGCCTGTGATTGTCTCTTCCGCGAAAACCTTCGATCTTGATCAGCACAGGAGCCTGGAGGTGGGAGCGAATGCCTTTCTTCCCAAACCCATTCAGATCGAAACATTGCTCAATCTACTTCAGTCCCACCTCCGAATCGAGTGGATCGAAGACACTATTGTTTTCCCCCAGGTTTCTGTCATGGCTCCTGTTGCCTCCTCCATTGCCAGTCCACTCAGTGACAGCGATCGCTCCTGCATTCACGAGTCCCCGCCGATAGTTACCCCCCCTCCCGATGTGCTGAATTACCTGCTGGATCTGGCGCGACGGGGCAGCCTACCGCGTTTGCTGCGCGAACTGGAGCAGATGCAGCAGACCCACCCCGAACTCACGCCCTTCGTGCAACAAATTCAGCAGCTTGCAGCCCAGTTTCAGATTAAGAAGATTCAATTCTTCCTGATCGCGTTGGGAGGTGAAAGACCATGATTTCAGTGACTCAAAAGCCACAAACTATTCTGATCGCAGATGACAGCTCCCACAATCTTAAAGTGCTCACTGAATTATTGATCCAGCAAGAATTTGAGGTGCTTGTTGCAACGGATGGGTTAATGGCTATCGAACAGGCAGAATATGCTCACCCCGATCTGATTCTGCTGGATGTGATGATGCCCCGGCTCAATGGCTTTGAAGCCTGTCGTCGATTAAAGTCAAATCCTGATCTGCACGAGATTCCGATTATCTTTATGACGGCTCTGAGCGAGGCCAGCGACAGGCTCCAGGGGTTTGCTGCGGGCGGGGTGGATTACATTACAAAGCCGTACCAGGCAGAGGAGGTGCTGGCACGTATCAAAGTGCATCTGCAACTCCGAAATCTCACCTCAGTCCTGGCTGAGAAGAACCACCAGTTGAACGAGCAGAATGAACGACTACAGAAGGAAATTTGGGAACGGCAGCAAACTGAGATTGCGCTGCGGGAGAGTGAAGAACGCTTCCGCACAATGGCCAACAGTGCCCCAGTGCTGTTATGGGTATCTGATGTTGCTGGACAATGCACTTTCTTTAACGATAGCTGGTTGATTTTCACCGGGCGATCGCTTGAGCAGGAACTGGGGGAAGGTTGGGCGACAGGCGTTCATCCCGATGACTTTGAACGCTGTATGCAGATTTTTAAAAAGGGATTGGCACACCGTCAATCGTTCCGGATGGAGTATCGGCTCAGACGAGCTGATGGCGAGTATCGCTGGATTCTAGACCACGGTGCGCCGCGCTTTACACTCAATGGAGAATTTTTCGGATTCATCGGGTCTTGCGTGGATATCAGCGATCGCAAACGGGCAGAGGAAGACCTGCGCCAGCGGGAGGCACAGTTTGCAGCGATCGCGGCAAATCTTCCGGGGTACCTGTACCGAATTGTTGTGCTTCCCGATGGTACGTTTTTGATGCCCTACCTGAGTGAGGGGGCTGAGCAGATTTATGGTTTGCCTGTTGCAAATCTGACCGCTGATCGCTCCCAAATGCAGAACCTGATTCATCCCAATGATCGGCGTATGATGGAAGCGTCGATTCATCAGAGTCTACAAACGCTGGTTGCTTCCAGTTTTGAATTCCGAGTGAAAACGCGCACTGGGGGATGGCGATGGCTGCATGGAATTGCCCAGGTGCATCGCACTGACGATGGCAGGATTATATTCGATGGCATTTGCCTGGATATTAACGAGAAGAAACAATTAGAGCTGCAGCGTCAGCAATCTGAAGTGGCACTGCGGGAGAGTGAAACTCGTTTCCGGCAGATTGCTGAAGCCGTTCAGGAAGGATTTTTTGTCGCTGAGGTCATCCCTGCAAATGTTACCTCGAATGGTATTTATCAATATGTTTACGTCAGCCCCTCCTATGAAGCGATCATGGGATGTTCGGCGGCAGAAATCTACGCGAGTGGAGCACGCTGGTTGAACTGTATCCATCCCGATGATCGCGATCGGATTGAAGCAGCATTTCAGCGGGAGTTGCAGGGGGGGGTGTTTGATGAGGAATATCGCTACCTGCGCACTGATGGAACGATGCGCTGGATCCGCGCACAGGCGTTCCCCCTGCGCAATGAGGCGGGAGCACTGGTTCGGGTGGTGGGGACGATTCAGGATGTGAGCGATCGCAAACAGGCCGAGGCTCAGATTCGGGCCTCGCTCAACGAAAAGGAAGCGTTGCTGGCGGAGATTCACCACCGCGTCAAAAACAACCTGCAAATCATCTCCAGTCTGCTCAATCTGCAAGCTTACAAGATTGCGGATCCCCAGGTTCGCAAAGCGCTGGAGGACAGTTGGACTCGCGTTGACTCAATGGCGCTGGTTCATGAGACGCTCTATCGCTCCCAGGATTTCTCCAGCATCAACTTTGCTGCGTATCTGGAGAATCTGGCGCAAAATCTTCTGAATACCTACAACACGCAAACGGAACAGATTCATTTGATAGTCGAAGCAGATCCAAAGATTTCCCTCAGCCTGAATCAGGCAATTCCCTGCGGGCTGATCGTCAATGAACTGATCACCAATGCCCTGAAACACGCCTTCAAGCCGACTCTGGTTCAGCCCGGTTCCAGGGAACTGATGGTTCATCTGGCCCAGACGCCAGACCAGCACATTCAACTGAGGGTAGGGAACAGCGGAGATACCCTGCCTGCCCATTTTGACCTCTCCCACACCCGATCGATGGGGCTGCAACTGGTGACTCAACTGGTGACTCAACTGGATGGCAACCTGACCATCGACCGGGAGCATGCGACTGACGGTAATGGATCCGGACGGACTATTTTTCAAATCACCTTCGATCCCCTCCAGGAAGCGGAATAAATCTCTAGCGGTTCCTGCTGTTAAGTACTGGACTTTTGACTCAATAGCGCCGATTTTTCCTGAAACGCTGACTCCGGCAGCGTTTCAGGAAAAATCGGCGCCATTTAGTCAAAAGTCCAGTTAAGTAGATAGGCGCGATTCAGATTGAACCCCCAAAAGCTGTTCCGCCCTGAGCGAAGTCGAAGGGCGGAACAGCTTTTGGGGGTTCGACTTTTCCCACGCCCACTGACTGGAGTTTTGACTATCTTTCCTGCTAATGCTGCGAAACGCTCTCTGTAAGCGCGCTACGCGGCAAACCTAATTCTAGCGCCAATTTTCCCTGAAACGCTAACAACGTCAGCGTTTCAGGGAAAATTGGCGCGATTTAGTCAAAAGTTCAGAAATCTAAGCAAGCCTCAATTATTCCCTATGATTTGGACGGAATTAAAATACGATCGCCGCATATAAGTAATTCCGGATCAAACGTTGAGTATTTATTACGAATCCCATTCACCCTGGAGCTTAAACTCACGTTACATGCAATAGGTTTTCCCGTAGTATCGAAATAGAGTTTGCCCGGAGCCTTGCACGGTTGCTCCGGCAACGGGCAATCATCGCTGCCGTTTCAAAAACACTGAGAGGACTGTTGCATGGCCACTTTTAAGGTCACGTTGATCAACGAAGCTGAAGGGCTGAACACGACCATCGAAGTTCCCGATGATGAGTACATCCTCGACGCTGCTGAAGAGCAGGGAATCGACCTGCCCTATTCCTGCCGTGCGGGTGCTTGCTCCACCTGCGCTGGCAAAATCAAAGAAGGTACAGTCGATCAGTCTGACCAGTCCTTCCTGGATGATGACCAGATTGAAGCAGGTTATGTGCTGACTTGCGTTGCGTACCCCACCTCCGACTGCACCATCCTGACCCATCAGGAAGAGGAACTGTACTAAGTTGCTCTCTGAGCAAGTTTGCTAGACCCCAGGCAGACTCTGCATTGCCTGTGGTGTAGTTCCCTAAGAGGACAGCCTCAAGATCTGTCGAATTTGTTGCTAGTTTTCAGGCAGGAGCGCAAGATGTGTTCCTGCTTTGCTGTTTTTTTATCAGCCGTCGAGCCTCAGATAATTGGTCTAATTCCCAATCGCTCCACCTCTCCACGGCGATACATGGGGGTGCCGCTCCGGGCAGAAGGGCGAAACAAAATTCCAGCTTCCTCCAGGTCTTTTTGTGCCTTTTTCTGAGAACATTCCAGGATGCGAGCAGCCAGCTTCAGGGGAATCCACTCTCTCCCAAAACGTTCCAGAATCATCTGATCCGGTGCTTCGTGAATTTCGGTCAGCAACTGCTTTGCCAGAAGCCAACAGGCGATCGCATCTGCCTCTGCCCGGTGCGATTCTGCTACCGGGAACTGAAAGTGTCGCACCAGGTCGGGCAGACTGCGAGAGGGCAAATCGGGCAGCATCAGGCGAGCCAGTTGCACGGTACAGAGCCGCTCAGCGGCGGGGCGGGCAAAGGGAACCTCCAGCCGTCGATATTCTGCTTTCAGGAAGGCATAGTCGAAGGCAAGATTGTGTCCTGTGAGAATGCCGTTGTTCAGCAATGGCAGGTACTCCGGAAAGACCTCCTCCGCCATCGGAGCCGCGTTCACCATTGCCTGAGTAATGCCTGTAATCTCAACAATTTTCAGCGGGATTGCTTTTTCGGGGTTGACCAGAGTTGTTGCCTGATGCTGAATGCCATCTTTCAGCGAGGCGTGGAGTACTGAAATTTCCGTGACTCGCTCCTTGTAGGCGATGCTCCCTGTGGTCTCGACATCAACAACGGAGAACGGTTGGAAAATCAAACTGCGGTAGAAGCGTAAGAGTTGTTCGGAACGCATTATGAATCGTGAAATAGGTCAGGGATACCGATACTCCTGCCGCAGCATGTCTATGCTGCGGCAGGGAGCCTTATCTATCTTCGGTTTTGAGGAACTTGCACAAAATGCCCTCTTTGACAAATCCCACTGCCTCGTAAATCGCCAGAGTGCGATGGTTTTGGCCTTTGACATCTAAATCAAAGTCGATGTGCATTGTACGTCTCAAAGGTAAGCTGCTGGATGAGGGTAATTGCCCCCTTTTCATATCCTTCCCCTTGGTCGGTAACGACAATCTGCCGGAATTCAATTCCGCCGTTGTCGTCTCCCCAGCCTTACAACACTTTGCAAGCGCGTGAGGTACAAAGTTTTTGTTGAGAGCCGCGCACTGCGCGGCTCTCAACAAAAACTTTGGGT
>JBIKWV010000921.1:0-2878 GCA_044356135.1 Elainellaceae cyanobacterium | reverse complement strand
AAATCGGCGCTAGAATCAAAGATGCCGCGAAACGCCCTCGCAGAGGGCGTTTCGCGGCATTGTAGAAAAAATAGTCAAAAGTCCAGTAAATAAGCTTCACGATGAAAACTAACGCCGTCCGCGCTCTCGACAACCTGGGCATCTCCTACCAACTGCTGGAATACGAGGTCGATCCCAACGATCTGGCAGCCGATACAGCGGCGGTCAAGGTGAACCGCGATCCTGAAATGGTGTTCAAAACGCTCGTGACTCGGGGCGATCGCCACGGCATCTGTTTGGCAGTGATTCCCAGCAACACGCAGCTGGATCTGAAGGCGCTGGCGAAGGTGACGGGCGATCGCAAGATCGATACCGTTCCTCTGAAAGAGGTGCAGCCCCTGACCGGGTATATTCGGGGCGGAGTGACCGCCCTTGCCTGTAAAAAGCCTTACCCGGTGGTGCTGGACGAGACGGCCCAGCTTTTCGACCAGATCTGCGTGTCGGGGGGAATGCGGGGGCTATTGATTGAACTTGCGTCCGATGATTATCTGCGGGCGACTGGGGGCACGATGGGGGCAATTGCAAATTGATTCAGTCGGTGGAGAAGTGTGGTGTAGACCACCACACTTCAAATAAAAAGCCTTTAGGGTCAATCAACAATTCGGAGCAGACCCATTTGTAGCCGAAGAAGCACGTCGCGTACTCTGTCAAGCATTTCTGAAGAGAGGGGGGCATCTGCGGTCATTACGGAGAAAATCGAAGACTCGTCGGCGCGGGTGATCGTTCCAGTAGCAAAAATACGGCCCAGTACTTCCTGAAGCATTTCTTCAGGACGCATCAATGTCTGAATATTCATGCAATCCTCAACAAGGGAACAAAGGTAGATTTACTGATTTAGTTTCGTTGGGGACAGTTTGGGGGCGAAAACAACTAGCCGGGAACTCTAGAAAAGGGCAGGCTTTGCAGGTACAGTACGAGTTTGCACTGATTTGAAAACCTGCCTTTCTTAGAGTGTTGTTTGTCATCAACAGGGTTTCTCCGTAGTGTGCCGGAGGCAACACCGGGAGATTCGGACTCATCTCGCCGTTTTATTTAGCGATGATTTCAGGATGCCCAAAAATTAAAGGAAATCTAAACATTAATCAAATTTTTGCGAAAAAATCTTAAAATCCGCTACCAGTAAGGGTTCGGATACTCCGTAAAGATACGATGGTAGCAATTGCTACTTCTGCAACGCGATCAATTTCCGCTTCCGTGGTGAATCGCCCTAGCCCAAACCGCAGCGACGCATAGGCCAGGTCTGCTGAACGCCCCAGCACCGTTAGAACGTGAGAAGGGGCTGTTTTGGCAGTGCTACAGGCCGCACCAGAGGACACCGCAACCACAGGCTGGACTCCCAGTAGCAACGCCTGACCATCGACGCCTGCAACACTGATGTTGAGATTACCGGGAAGTCGTCGGGTCAAATCACCGTTGACGGTAATTCCATCCAGGGTCATGAGCTTTGTGTGAAGGCGATCGCGCAACTGTCTCAACCGCTCACCCTCGAAAACCATTTCCGCTAGCCCCAGTTCCACCGCCTTCGCAAATCCCACAATCTGCGGTGGGTAGAGGGTGCCCGACCGTAGACCCCGTTCGTGACCTCCACCATGTAACTGCGGGGCGATCTGCACCCTGGGGGTGCGGCGGCGCACATATAGCGCACCAATCCCCTTGGGGCCATAGATCTTGTGAGCTGTCATTGACATCAGGTCAATGTTCATCTCCTGAACGTTGAGGGGAATTTTGGCGATCGCCTGAGCCGCATCTGTATGAAACAGCACCCCTCGTTGGTGGCACAGTTGACCGAGTTCTGCCAGGGGTTGCAGAACGCCAATCTCGTTGTTGGCAGCCATCACGGAAACCAGAACTGTATCGGGGCGAATGGCCTGTTCGAGTACCGTCAGGTCGAGCAGACCGTTGGGCTGCACAGGTAGGTAGGTGACCTCGAAGCCAAGGGTTTCCAGATAGCGGCAGGGGTCGAGGACAGCACTGTGTTCGGTTTGTAAAAATGATCTCTTCAGGGGAGGCGGCAATGGCTTCGGCTAAGTGCTGACGCGATCGGTGAACAGCGGCTTCTGCTTCCCATCCATACTGATGTGTGGTGCTGGCGGGATTGCCGAAATGCTCAGTGAAGTAGGGGAGCATGGTGTCCAAAACACGCGGATCGACTGGGGTTGTGGCGTGGTAGTCGAGATAAATGGGGCGGTGGCTCATGGGGCGCAGATTTGACGTGAGCGGTAGTCGAATGATGGACAGATGGACGTAGATGGACAGATGGATGCAGATGGCAGATGGACAGATGAACGCAGACGTTGGGGTGAGCGATGAGTCGAACCCTGGACGCAGATGAACGCAGATGAATGCAGACTTTGGGGTGAGCGGTGAGTCGAACCCTGGACGCAGATGGGAGGTTGAAGCGCTGGTAGGGGCAAGTTTTGCTGATGTTTCTGCAATTTCTCACAGCGCCCTTGTCAAACCTGCCCGATTGAGAGGGGCAACAAGGTTTAGCCCGACTTCCTTAAATATATCGCTGCCTCCTGGTTAGGAGAGGGGGCAGGGGGGGTGCCCCCTGTCCTCGTCAACCTTTCGACTGCTAAGGTAGCGCGATTGAGCTTGAAACCCAGAGAGCTGTTTCGCCCTTCGACTCCGCTCAGGGCGAAACAGCTCTTTGGGTTTCAGATTTTTCCACGCCCACTTACTTGCTGGAGTTTTGACTATTTTTTCTACAATGCCGCGAAACGCTCTCGCAGAGAGCGTTTCGCGGCATATTCAATTCCAGCGCCGATTTTCTCCAAAACGCTGACGCAGTCAGCGTTTTGGAGAAAATAGGCGCAATTTAGTCAAAAGTGCAGTACTT
>JBIKWV010000070.1:0-10360 GCA_044356135.1 Elainellaceae cyanobacterium | reverse complement strand
TTATAGCTTGGCGCGGCCACGCCCCGCCAAGCTAAAACTGGGATTTTATTTTATGGCAAGCCCCTTACTTCTACAGTCCATTGATTTGAGAGGGCTGCGCTCAGCGCTTCTCTCTCGAATCAATGGGCTTCATCCAGGCGTAAAGCGCTATCCGACGCTTCGCAAGCGCGACAGGTAAAAATTTTGAGTTAGGAACCGCACAAGGCACAGTTCCCAACTCAAAATTTGGTTTTAAGTCAGTACTGGACTTTTGACTAAATTACGCCGATTTTTCTGAAACGCTGACGCAGTCAGCGTTTCAGAAAAATCGGCGCTAAAACTAAAGATGCCACGAAACACCCTCACAGAGGACGTTTCGCGGCCTCAAACAAGAGGCTTAAGCCCCTTGCCTGCCCAAGTTATTTTTGCAAGACCCCTGAAGTCAGCGCCAAGCGCTGTATATCAGTTTCCTATTTTTTTCTCCTAATGTGATTCATGCACACCCGATCGCCCCCAAGGTCGCGCCTGAAATGTTGACTGACGACCTCTCCAAAGATCAGCGTGTTGAATCATAGCCGTAGTCACGGCTGTTAGGACGGGGTGCAGGGGGGAAACCCCTTCGGTTTGAGCGCTCAGGTCGAAAGCTGTGTGGGGCACCACCCCCATACCCCTTGTCCTAAGCATCATGGCGACAGCAATAACCATTGATGTTCTCAAATGATGTTCTCAAACACGCTTTACAGCATCTACAGAAGCAACGATTACACTGCTGCACAGGCAATGGTGGAAATCGCCAGCCGCTCCCTAGGGATTGCGAACACTCAGTTCTGCAACATGTGGGTTGGGGGACGAAGCTCCCAGAAAGGGGTTCCACTGTCCGGAGTTCGGTGAGGACTTCGGAGTTCGGCGAGGCTCACTCGAGCCTCACGAGTTCAGCGTTCGGCCCGATCTCAAGCGTTCGACTGATCTCACGCCGAAGTTCGAGGGGGCGAGCCGTCGAAGCCCCTTTACCTCATACGAAACTTTTGTTTTGCTGTACTAGGGTCGCGGCAAGCTGACTTCAACGATCATTTTGAGGTTGAATCAAAGCTCAAGCAAGTGCTTCGGTAAATGCAATTGTGACTTCGGCTTTCGAATCAGCCACGATTTCGGTGAAGCTGTTTTCTCAACAGGCGGCAGGAGGGCGTTCTTCATGTCTACAAGGTCAGTTTTGCTCATTGAGTACGAAGCCAGCCTTAGGGAAGTTTTATCAACCAGTTTGAGGGAATTTGGCGGCTGGAGGGTTACGTTGTCTGACTCCATTAAAGCGGGAGTGGATCAGTGCCCTGTTATTTGTCCCGATGTTGTTTTGCTCGATGCCTCGACTTCAGAAACTGATGCACTTATCTTTCTGGAGCAGTTAAAGCAGTATTCATCTGCTCACGCAATTCCCATTGTGCTGATGACCGCAAGGGCCAGTTGGTTTACTCCGGATCAACTTCGAACAAGCGGATTTGCTGGAGTGATCTCCAAGCCGTTTAACCCGGTCACCCTTGCGGCTCAGGTTGCCCGAATGCTGGGATGGCGTGAAGAATCTATCAACTTAGGAGAATCATAATGTCAACGCTCACCGTTTGGAAATTTGGCACTGTCGATGGTGCAGAGAAAGCACTGGCCAAGCTAGAAGACCTGCAAAAACAACAGTTGATCCAGGTGCTGGATGCAGCGATCGTTTCCTGGCCCCAGGGACGCAACAAGCCTAAAACCTACCAGGCACTGAACACCGTCGGTGTTGGCGCACTGGGGGGAGCCTTCTGGGGAATGTTGTTCGGTCTCATCTTCTTTGTTCCTATCTTTGGAATGCTGGTCGGTGCGGCAGCAGGCGCACTTTCTGGAAAATTTACCGATTACGGTATCAACGATGATTTCATCAAAGACCTGCAAAGCAAGGTTACCGAAGGTACCTCTGCACTGTTCCTGCTGACCGGACAGGTAACAGTGGACAAAGTTGAAGCAGCCTTTACTGCAGAAGAAAAGGGTGAGCTTATCCAGTCCAATTTGACTTCTGAACAGGAAGCTAAACTGCGCGAAGATTTCGGCGCAGAAGTGTGATAGGGAAGGGAGCGATCGCTGTACATTTCGTCAAAAGAAATGAGGAGTTTCTTTATGACATCAGACCAGAACTTCATCACAAACCCCGACGAAATACTCGAATCCGCCTCCGAAAATCAAACCCTACCACTGGGGGCGCTGATCGCCCTGGTGGTAGGGTCAATGGTAGGAGCCGGGATCTTTACCCTGCCTGCCCGGTTTGGTCAGGCAACGGGGGTAATGGGTGCATTGCTGGCCTGGTTGATTGCTGGGTTTGGCATGTTAATGCTGGCCTTTGTCTTTCAAACCCTGGCTCAGCGCAAACCCGACCTGGACTCCGGTGTATTCGCCTATGCCTGGGCTGGATTTGGTAACTATCTGGGCTTTTTAGCAGCACTGGCTTTCTGGGCCAGCACCTGTGTGGGGAATGTCTCCTACTTTGTCCTGATCCAGTCAACGCTGGGAGGATTTTTCCCAATTTTTGGTGATGGCAACACAATTGCCTCAGTCATTACGGCCTCCATCATTCTGTGGTCGTTTCACTTCATGATTTTGGGCGGCATCAAGCAGGCCACCGGATTGAACAAAATTGTCACGATCGCCAAGATCATTCCGATTGCCATCTTTATTCTGGTTCTGTTGTTCAACTTTAAGCCGGATATCTTCGCCGCCAACTGGTTAGGTGGTCAGGGATACGACGAGTCTCTATTCAGCCAGGTACGTAGCACAATGCTCGTCACCGTGTTTGTGTTTATCGGCATTGAAGGAGCCAGCGTCTATTCCCGTTACGCCCAGAAGCGATCGGACGTAGGTGTTGCTACGGTGGTTGGGTTTGTCGGTGTCCTCTGTCTGCTGATCGCGGTGACGGTGTTGCCCTTTGGTTTGCTGCCCCGTGCGGAACTCGCAGAGCTACGCAACCCCTCAATGGCGGGAGCAATGGAATTAATGGTGGGCCGCTGGGGCAATGTGTTCATCAGCGTGGGACTATTAATCTCTGTGTTGGGCGCTTATCTGGCCTGGTCTTTGTTTGCAGCGGAAGTCCCTTTCGTGGCTGCCAAAGACCACTTGATGCCACGGTTCCTGACCCGTGAGAACGCCAATCAAGTGCCCTCTGCCTCCCTCTGGATGACCAGTCTGGTGGTGCAGGTGTTTTTGATTGCGACTCTGTTCAGCCAGGAGGCGTTTTTTGTGGCGCTGGAGTTGACGAGCTCCATGTCCCTGATCCCTTACCTGCTGGTGGCGGCCTACGCATTAAAACTGGCGTTGTCGGGTGAGACCTATGAGCGAGATTCGAGTTCTCGCAACAAGGAAATGGCGATCGCCGCCATTGCCACCCTCTACTCGGCTCTGATGCTCCTGGCGGGCGGGCTACAACATTTGCTGCTGTCGGCACTGATTCTGGTACCGGGAACGGTTCTGTTCTTCATGGCCCGCAAAGAGCAGGGACAAAAAGTGTTTAAGTTCTGGGAACTGGTGCTGTTTACGGTGTCTGCGATCGCCGCAGTCACCGCTTTGGTCTGGCTGGCTACAGGACGGATGACCCTGTAGTGCGTTAACGAACACGCCCATTATCAGAGAACCAGGGTCAGAGAACCAGGGTCAGAGAACCAGGCAAAAGAACTAACGATTGAAGCAAAAGGAGTCTAACGATGACCGTTGCAACAAGTCCGGCTTCGACGCAAAACAGCGTTACTTATGGCGTTCACTCTGAGGTGGGAAAACTCCACAAGGTCATGGTCTGTTCTCCCGGTTTGGCCCACTCCCGCCTCACACCAACCAACTGTGATGACCTGCTATTTGATGATGTGATGTGGGTCGATATGGCACGGCGGGACCACGCCGATTTCGTGCTGAAGATGCGCGATCGCGGCGTGGACGTGATCGAAATGCACGACATGCTGACGGAAACGCTGGATATTCCTGAAGCAAAAAAGTGGATCCTCGACCAGCAAATTGTGCCCAACGAAGTGGGCCTGGGTCTGGTCGATGAAATCCGCTCCTACCTGGACGGCCTCCCCTCTCGGCAACTGGCGGAGTACCTGATTGGTGGACTCGCTGCCTACGACCTGCCCAGCGATTTTGGCAGCGAATGGTTGCGCATGGCTCAGGATTCCAGTGGCATTACCGGGTATCTGCTGCCCCCGCTACCCAACACCCTCTATACCCGCGATACCACCTGCTGGATCTACGGCGGCGTCACCCTGAATCCCCTCTATTGGCCTGCCCGCCACGAGGAAACCGTACTCACCACGTCTATCTACAAGTTCCACCCCGATTTCGCCAACGCCAAATTTGAAGTGTGGTGGGGCGATCCCACCGTGAGCCACGGGTCGGCCACCTTCGAGGGCGGTGATGTCATGCCGATTGGTAAAGGCACGGTGCTGGTGGGCATGAGTGAGCGCACTTCGCGTCAGGCGATTGCTCAGGTCGCCGCAGCGCTGTTCGCCAAAGGCGGCGCTGAACGGGTGATCGTTGCAGGAATGCCCAAACTGCGGGCGGCGATGCACCTGGACACCGTGTTTACCTTCTGCGATCGCGATCTGGTCAGCCTCTATCCCGAAATTATGTATCAGGTCACGACCTTCACCCTGCGGCCCAGTGACAAAGCGCCAGGGTACGAGATCACGAAGGAAACTCAACCCTTTGTCGATGTTGTCGCCAGCGCACTGGGCCTGAAAAAACTGCGCGTGGTAGAAGCTGAGGGCAATGCCTACGCCCGCCAGCGGCAGCAGTGGGACAGCGGCAATAACTACGTGTGTCTGGAACCGGGCGTCGTGATTGGCTACGATCGCAACACCCTGAACAACACTGCCCTGCGCAAAGAAGGTGTCGAAGTGGTGTCGATCGTCGGTGCAGAACTGGGTCGTGGTCGCGGTGGTGGTCACTGTATGACCTGTCCCATCATCCGCGATGCGGTTGATTTTTAGGTGATTTAAAACTCCGAGTTTTAAATCACGCCGTTAGAAGGCTCAGGAGATTTCTGCAAATGAAATTACCTGCGTTGTGTGGGTGGTTCCCCGCGCGCAGATGGGGGAACCACCCACACAACAGGTAATTTCATTTGCAGAAATCTCCTTAGACTCTTAATCAAAACTCCGAGTTTTCGCAAATCTAAAATCCAAAATCCAAAATCTAAGGATGATCACCATGCCCTTAGGCCCCATTGAGATTTTATGTATCAAATTCCCTAACACAGCCATCAGTACTGAAATCACATCAGCACTGAAAGCGTTGGTGGACAGTCAGACGATTCGTATTGTTGACATTCTCTTCATTCGCAAGAGTGAGAGCGGTGAAGTAACGATGAATGAAATTTCGGAGTTGGAGGATATCGATCATAGCCTGCTGGACCCCCTGATTGCCGATATCTCCGAACTGATTGCGGAAGAAGATGTGCAGGCAATCGGGGAAAGTCTGGACAACCAGACCTTCGCAGCTCTGATGCTGTTTGAAAATATTTGGGCCACCACATTTCGTGATGCAGTGCTAAAAGCAGATGGGCGGCTTCTGTTCAGCGATCGCATTCCCAGTCAGGTGATTGAGGAGATGATGGCGACTCAAGCAACCGTGTGATCTCTACCGATATATAGCAATCCTAAATCGGTTGTAAGAAGGAGGTGTGGGGGCACCGCCCCCCGGCAGGGGTGGAACCCCTGCACCCCTCTCACAAATCAAATAGGATTGCTATATCCATTGTTTAGCCTATTTTCGTATTCCAGGGAGGTTCAAATGTCCAGACGACGCGGACCAGGTTTGTTACGCACGGTCGGCAGAACAGCCGTCATTAGCAGTGTCGCTACAGCAACCAGTCGAGCAACGAGCAACGCGATGGATCACAGAGCGGCGCAGGCGCAGGCGACTCAGGCCGCAGCCATGCAGTCTCAACTGGAGATGGAGCAGATGAAAGCTCAACTCGCTGCCGTGCAGTCGGCTCAGGTAGCACCGTCTCCTACCCCACCGCCAACTCCAGCCTCCCAAACGGATCTACTGGCCCAACTGCAACAACTTGCGCAATTGAAAGAAGCAGGTGCACTGACGGAAGAAGAATTTCAGCGTGCCAAAGCCAAAATTCTTGGGTAAGCAGTGGTTCAACTGCCGGATACGTTTGTGCCAACGTAACGCATCCATTTCCAGATAGCTTTCCAACAGCGGGGAAGAGCGATCGCCCCCTACTCACGAACTCTATATAAAACTTTGTTTGTCTACTGAATGACTGGAGGTAATACGATGGGTACTGAGAGACCTCAAGGTCTACTAGTCATTATCGGCGGCGCAGAAGATAGAGAAGGCGACTGTACTGTTCTGCGAGAATTTGTCCGGGCAGCGGGCGGCGTCAAGGCGCGAATTGCTGTCATGACCGCTGCCACCAGTCTGCCGAAGGAGGTCGGCGACGACTACATCCGGATTTTTGAGCGCCTGGGAGCAGAATCCGTCGATGTGGTTCATACTGAACGCCAGGAGGACTCCGAACGGGAAGCCTCCATTCGTAAAGTCGAGCAGGCGACGGGCATTTTCTTCACTGGGGGCGATCAGTCCCGCATTGTCGATTTCATCAAAGGGACTTCCCTGCATCAGGTGATTCACCAGCGCCATGAGGCGGGGGCGGTGATTGGCGGTACCAGCGCCGGAGCCGCGATGATGCCAGACGAAATGATCGTGGGCGGTGCCTCGGTTTCCAATCCCAGCGTCGATGCGGTCAGCATGAGCCCCGGCATGGGCTTTCTGCCTGGAATTGTCATTGACCAGCACTTTGCCCAGCGAGGTCGCCTCGGTCGGCTCCTCGCCGCACTGGTACTCCAACCAGCGGCACTGGGTCTGGGCATTGATGAAGACACCGCCATTGTGGTCAGCGGCGATGAATTCCGCGTCATTGGTTCAGGGGCGATCACCGTCGTCGATGAATCCACTGCCACCCACAACAACCTGGACGGTCTTCTCAAGGATGAAATGATTGCTCTCTGCGGCGTCAAACTCCATATCCTTCCCCACGGTTATCGATTTAATCTGAAAACCCACGAACCTATCCTGTAAACCCCTACCCATCCCCGGTTCGGCTATCGCTCACCGCAACGCCCATCCACCCATCCACCCTTCCACCGGAACGCAGATGGACGCAGATGAACGCAGATTTTCGTCTCCTACCCATCCACCCATCCACCCATCCACCCATGCACTCCCCTCCCCCCGACCCACAATTCCCCAACGACAAACCGAAAAAACTCTCCATCGAAATCCCCCCCGATCGCCCCCTGCCCTACGATCGCATCCCCTCCAGTTTCGAACCGATGGGAGAAATCCAGCTCCGGGGTCGTATCTTCCAGCGCTTCACCAGTGGTCAGATCCCCTGGTGGGTTTTGATCACAGGTTGGGTAATTTTTGGATTTTCGGCAGCGGTGATCGCCCATTTTGCCTTTACTACCTCCTTCTGGGCGGGAGTAATTCCACTGGCGATCGCCATCATTTTCCTGATCATTTTCTGGCGAGCAACCGCTGCTAAACTCGCCAGAGGTAGACGCAATTGAAATGGAGATTACTATGAGGCTGAAAATGCAAGCGAGAATAAGGGATCTGCTGTTGAATAAAACCCCAGTTTTCACCTGGCGCGGCGAAGCCGCGCCAGGTGAAAACTGGGGTTTTACTGGGATTTTATTTTATGGCAAACCCCTAAGATACTTGCTTTTGGTTCCCCTAACCTGTGGTGCGATCGCCCTCAGCACCAATCTGGCGATCGCCCAAACAGCCCCCACCTCCCCACCCACTATCGACCCCGCAATGTTGCTGCCCGTTGGCCAGGTCGATCCGGCCAAACCCTTTGACGTGATGGTTCTGAACAACACCTCGACTCTGTTGGCGATCGGCTTTCCAGGAGGAGCCAATGTCAAGATTGAACCGAGCACAGAAGTTACTGTATCGCTTCCGGCGGCACCAACGAACCTGTTTATTTATCCGTTTGGCCAGAACGCCAGCACTCAGTATAACTACACCATCTCTGGCAACACCATCATGGTGGAAGTGATTCCCAAGGACAGCGAGGCACCGGGCGATCGGGCGTTGAATATCAACGAGACAGGGATTGTTTCGATTTACTAAAGCCGTTGCTTGCTCGATTTCGTTGGAGACTCTCCATGACCCCCCAGCCACCCTCCCAGCGAACTATCAAAGAACCTTCTTTGATTGATGTTCTGATTCCCATTGCCGTCCTCATTAGCTCGATCGCCGGTGCCGTCTATCTGTTTGGGCTGGATGCGATCAGCGGGCCTGTCCAGGTCGCCTTACTCGTCAGTACGATGGTTGCCGCCCTGGTCATTCTCAAGAATGGTCACTCCTGGGATGAGATTTCAGCCTCTGGAGCCAGAGCGATTGCTTCCATTGTCAGCGCTATCTTTATTTTGTTAGCGGTTGGTGCCCTGATCGGCACCTGGAATATGTCCGGCACCATTCCCACAATGGTGTACTACGGCATTAAGATACTCCAACCTTCCTGGTTTTATGCCGCCTCTGCCCTGATCTGTGCAGTGGTGGCGCTGAGCATCGGCAGCTCCTGGACAACGGTGGGAACGATCGGGGTGGGACTGGTGGGTATTGCGTCGCTGATTGGGGTGTCTCCGGTCATTACTGCGGGGGCGGTGATTTCTGGAGCCTATTTGGGCGATAAAACATCGCCGCTGTCGGAAACATCGATTCTGAGCGCCCAGCTTGTCGGCGTCGATATCTATACGCACCTGCGGACTCAGGTGTGGACTTCGGTGCCTGCGTTTATCATCGCGTTCATTGTTTTTATCATTCTGGGTCTCAAAGCAGAGGTTATTCTCGCGGTGGACGCGGTAACCGACCTCGCCCAGCTCAACCAGCTATTCTGGATCACACCGCTGAACCTGATCCCCCTTGCCTTTCTGGTGTTTCTCTCGATCCGCAAAGCCCCTCCATCTTTGGCGATCCTGAGTGCGGCGATCGTGGGTGGAATTACAGGCGCAATTCTGCAACCGCAGGCGATTCAGCGCTTTGTTAATGACCCAAATCTGGGCTTCCCGGTGGTCTATATTAAGGGCATCTGGATGGCGCTGGCCAACGGCTATCAGGAAAATTCTGGCATTGCGGATATTGATCGGCTGCTGTCGCGGGGCGGTATGGACAGTATGCTGCTCACCCTCTGGATCATCATTGGTGCAGTCACCTTCGGCACCCTGATGGAAGAATTTGGACTGCTGGCCAAATTAATTAATCCATTACTCCTGCGGGCAAAAACAACGGGTCAGTTGTTCGCGGTAACCGTCTTGACCGGACTGGGACTGAATATCATTGCAGGCGATCAGTACATTGCCCTGGTGCTGCCTGCACGCCTGTTCCGTCTGGAGTTCCAGAAGCGCGGCCTGCAAGCCCAGAACCTCTCCCGCGCAGCCGCAGATGGCGGCACGGTCACCTCGCCCCTGGTACCCTGGAATTCCTGCGGTGCCTTCATGGCGGCCACACTGGGCGTTCCAACGCTGCTGTACATGCCCTACTGCATTTTCAATATCGTCAGTCCTTTGCTGTCGATCGCCTACGGCATCACGGGTTTCAAAGTCGAGCGTCTACCAGAAATTCCAGATGAACAAAAAGTCCACCCGTAGGAGTCTTATAGCGCTTCACGCTCCAGCAAACCACAGGTTTTCGTGCAAAAATAAGGAGAAAAGCAGATGTTTGATCGAGCAAAGGGACGCCGGGAAGAACGTCAGAACGAACGTGAGGTATTTGGACGGCGTGGAACCGCCACTCGCTACCGCATGCGACAAAAGCTGATTTCGATTGGTGATGATTTCTGGATTGAGAACGATCGCGGTGAGCGGACGTTTAAGGTAGACGGCAAGATGCTGCGCGTCCGCGACACCCTCTACTTTGAGGATTTGCAGGGCAAAACGCTGTGCAAGCTTCAGCAAAAACTGCTGACGATTCGAGACACTATGACGATTGAAGGGGAAAACGGCGAACCTCTGGCCACCGTGAAAAAGGCGCTGATCACGCCTATCCGCGATCGCTATACCGTCAAAGTCGGCGACGGTCCCGATCTGGAGGTCAAGGGGAATATCATTAACTACGAATTCGAGATTGGGGACGGCGATCGCAAAGTCGCCGAGGTATCCAAGAAATGGTTCCGAGTGGCGGACACCTATGGCGTGCAGATTGAGCCATCTCAGAATGACATTTTGATTCTGGCGGTGGCGGTGGCAATCGATATGATGTCTCACCCCTGACGAACTTTTCACTGTAAAAACCCAGAGTAAGAAGTGGGGGGGGGGGGGTGGGGGCCGCCCCCCGGTTAGGGTGGTGTTTT
>JBIKWV010001073.1:0-2881 GCA_044356135.1 Elainellaceae cyanobacterium | reverse complement strand
GGGGTGGTCCGGGCATGGGACCCATTGGTGTAGCCAAGCATTTGGTTCCTTTCTTGCCGGGTCATGCCGTAGTAAATATGGATGGTGGCAAGCAAAGTATGTCGGCTGTTAGTGCTGCACCTTGGGGCAGTGCTTCTATTCTTCTTATATCTTATGCCTATATCCGCATGATGGGTACACATGGATTAGAGCAAGCCACTACCTATGCCATACTCAATGCCAATTATATTAAAGCACGCCTAGAGGCACACTACCCTATTTTGTATGTAGGTAGCAAAGGCCGTTGTGCACACGAGATGATTCTAGACACACGCGTATTTAAAAATGCGGCAGGCGTAGAGGCAGAAGATATTGCCAAGCGATTAATGGATTATGGCTTCCACGCCCCTACCATGAGCTTTCCTGTGGCAGGCACTATAATGGTTGAGCCAACAGAGAGCGAACCCAAATCAGAGCTTGATAGATTTTGCGATGCCATGATAAGCATTAAGCAAGAGGTAGAAGATATAGTGAGCGGCAAAGCTGATAAGGCAGATAATGTGCTAAAAAATGCACCCCACACTGCCCATGTAGTTACCGCCAATGAGTGGACACACCCTTACACCCGCCAGCATGCAGCCTTCCCACTGCCTTATGTAAAAGCCGCTAAGTTTTGGCCAAGCGTGGGCCGCGTAAACAATACCTATGGCGATCGTAACCTGGTATGTGCATGCCTGCCAATGGAGGCATATGAAACACAAACCGGTAACTAAAAGTTGTTTACTTCATATTACAAAAAGCGAATACCGAAAGGGTTCGCTTTTTTTGTGTGCTGTGGTTCTTATTTTTTGCCGGGGGGAGTGGCAATTAGCATGATAAATAAAGAGTGTTTGTTTTGGGGCTTTCCCTGCGCTGCGCTTCGGGCCGGGTGTTTAACACAACATGGTAGCTTGCTGCACCCCATAAGCCAATTGTAGCGTAGTATGGAAATTTATCTACACTTCCTCTTGTTTTTATATAAGTAGTGAGTTATTTTGGTGTGAATAAACCAATTCGTCTATCTAGCCAAATTGGTTGTACACATGTACATGTATAGCACATATAGGCTGGTCAGCAGTTCTATATAAGAGAGGCCAGAAATAAGTTGCATGCGGTGAGAGGCGAGGTGTGAGAAAAAAAAGAGGGTTGAGCCTATAGAAGACCCATGTAAGTGTTAAATTAAACCAACTTGAGCTCTAGCGTTTTTATCCAGTATTCCTCTAATCAAACCTATTCATAACATTCGAGTTTTATCTATTTTCAATATTGAAAACGCATGCCATATTTCTTGCTAAACACTTCACCGGGCTCTATTGACTGCATGCCGGGCTTGCTGCTAATATCAGAGTGCCCGTTCACCATGTCGGCATGACCACACCATGGCTCAATACAAACAAACGCATCGCATCCCTTTGCACTCCATATACCCAGATAAGCAAAATCTTGCCAGCTTACATCTACTGCATAAGTACTGTGCTTGTTTCTGATTGTAACCCGCTCTGACTGAAGATTGGTAAACACAAGGGCATCTTTATCAAACAAAGTTGTTTCAAGCGGCAATACAGCTGTTTGTATAAAAAATGGCTCTTGCCTTTCAGAGAATAATCCTTCTGACAATACAATTCTTGAAGCCGTTTCCGGTTGCTCAAATACCAGCTCATATTGGCTCATACCTCCGGGCAAATTAAATCCGGGATGAGCGCCAATACTAAAGTGCATCGTAGCATTGCCTTTATTTGTTACAAGCCAATTGCAGCTTAACTCATTTTGGTGCAAGCGGTAAATAATTTCTAATACAAAATTGTATGGATAGTATAAAAGTGTGTGTGCTGATGAACTCAGCCGAAAATGTGCCTCTTGTGATGATTGTTTAACCAAATCAAAATCACAATCTCTTGCAAAACCATGCTGTCCCATTTGGTATGCAGTTGAATTAACCCGCAATTGGTTGCCAAGCAATTTGCCTACAATAGGAAACAACACAGGCGAAGTACGTGCCCAAACTGCAGGATTGGCCTGCCACATAAACTCAGTTTGAGTTGGTTTATGAAAAACCGACTTTAGCTCGGCTCCATGCATTGCACATTGAATTACAAATTCAGTATTCTCTAAAACAACCATGCTTATTTTTCTTTAGTTTGGTAAGGGCAATGCTTGCAACCGCTGTTGCAGCAATAACCGCGAAGCAAATGGTATTTCTCCGTAAATACCCAAAAACCCTGCTCGTTAATATAGTAGTGCTCTCCTAGAATGAGCTCTGCCTTTTTTGGTAGCTTGTTATTGGATGGTAAAATGTTTGAACTCATGGTTTATAAAATGCAAAATGTCCGGTATTGATACCTGCTTTAAACTGGCCATTTAAAGCGCCACTTTCATGATATCGGTATATCATGGATTTCTGAACATAATCTATGGCATCAGCCACAAACAACTCTCCTGCATCGGGATCAAAACCCAAGGCGTAAAATGTTTGCTGATTGTTGTAAACGAAAGGCAAGGCAGGCATCTGTGTTGCACTTACCGGCATGGCATAAACATGTTTGGAAATCCAGTATAAGGTTTGTTTTGCTGCATTGATGCAAAGTTCTTTGGCTTCATCATCATACACCCCTGCCTGCAGTTGCAAATCTACCGTTCCACGAATGGCATCAATTTTATGTAAAGAGGGATGCACCTGTTTGGTTTTGCTGCCTTTGCACAACACCCAAATATTGTTTGCATTATCCGCTGTGATGGATACCGGCTCGGCACCAACAGTAATACTATCTGTTAATACATTTGTGGTGGCATCAATAACCAGAATTTTATTTCGGCTGGCATTGCATACATACAATTTATTGTTTAGCCAAAGCATTTCTTCGGC
>JBIKWV010000069.1:0-10380 GCA_044356135.1 Elainellaceae cyanobacterium | reverse complement strand
CCAGCCCTTCCCTTGTTAAGGGGCTACCGTGTACACACCAGTCCTCCACTATTGTCTAAATCACGGTTTGATCCCCCCTGACCCCCCTTAAAAAGGGGGCAGAGCCGGAAGTCCCCCTTTTCCCCCCTCAAGGGGGCAGGGGGTGTAAGGGGATTGAGGGGGGTCGGAAAGAGATGCCGTAGTCGAGACAAGTTGTGTGTACACCGTAGCCCTTGCCGAGAGAGGATTGAGGGGGGTCGATGCAGAGAATTAGCTCACCTTGAATCGTCCAACCTCTGACTGCAACGTCTGGGCAACAGCGCGGAGTTGGTCAAAGGATTCGGATACCTGGTCGGTGGCTTCAGCGTTCTGGTTGGCGATCGCCGTTACACTGTTCATGGCCTCTGCCACCGTCTCCGATGCCTGTGCCTGCACCTCCGTTGCCTGGGAGATCGAGGCAACCAGATCGCTGATCTGGCGGCTGGTGGCGGTGATCTTGTTGAGACTCTGGCGGGTGTCATCCACCAGTTGGGTTCCCATCACCACCTGCTCAGTTCCGGCTTCCATGGCCCGCACCACTTCGTTTGTCTCCGCCTGGATACTGGCCACCAGTTTTTCAATCTCGGTGGTCGCTTCCGACGACTGCCGCGCCAACTCCCGCACCTCCTCTGCAACAACTGCGAAGCCCTTACCATCCTCTCCGGCGCGAGAGGCTTCAATGGCAGCGTTCAGCGCCAGCATGTTGGTCTGGGCCGCAAAACCGCTAATCAGGTTGACCACGTTGGAGATCTTCTGGGAAGATTCGCCCAGGCGTTTCACCTTCTTCGCAGTCTCGGCTACGGTGGTACGAATCGCCAGAATTCCATCTACGGTGCGGTTCATCGCTGCATCTCCCTCCTGCACCGTCTGAGCCGCTTCCTGGACGGCTGCCTCTGCTTTTTCAGCGTTGGCTGCCACCAGCCGCACCGACTGCGACATTTCCTGCACCCGCTCCAGCGCGGTCAGAATTTCCTGCACCTGCTGAGCGGCAGCGGTGGAAAGAGACTGGATATAGCGATCGCTCGTGCCCGTGGTGTCGTTCACCTGGCGGGCGGCCTCCTGCACTTGCCCCACAATTTTCCGCAGGCTGGCGATCGTGGCGTTGTAGGAGTCGGCCACCGTCCCGATTTCGTCCTCCGTCACCCTGGCTCGCACCGTCAGGTCCCCTTGACTCACCGGGTCAACGTCGATCAGCAGTTGCAGGGCGTTGCGCTGGAGTCCTTCCTTGAGCTGCCGCTGCTCTTCAGCCAGGTACTGGGTCTGCTCCAGCAGCTTCACCCGCTCGACCACCAGTCCTACCTGTCGGCCAATCTGCTTTAAGAACTCAACTTCTGACGGTTGCCACTGATGAGTTTTTTGACAGTAGTGGGTAATCAGCAAACCGTAGAGTTTGCCCTGACTCAGCACGGGTACCCCCAGAATGGACTTCACCTTCAGATTCTGTAGAAGCGCCATGTGCTCCGGGTGGAGTTGTGCCAGACTGACGTCGTTGATCAGCAAAATGCCATCGGCCACATATCGGTCACGGGTCTCCTGAGGGATGCAGGGATCACCGAGTTGTTGCTCCAGGGCACTCGGCAGGTTGGCGATAACGGATTCCGCCACGATGGCACCACTCCAGTCATCATTGAACTGATAGACGACCACCCGCTCAGTTTGCAAAATTTCTCGTGCCTCATTTACCACCTTGTCGAGAATTGGCGGGAGTTCTTCGAGACGGGCTACCCGGGCACCTGTAATCTCAGCCGCCAGCGTGGCCTGACGGGCGTTCATCGCCTGTTCCTGCAAGAAACCTTTTACCCTGACCACCAGCTCATTGAAGGTATTAGCCAGCGTCTGGGTCTCCAGTGACCCCTGCGGCACTGCGGTCACGTCCAGATTTCCCTGAGATACCTCTCGTGCCGTGTTAGACAGCTCATCCAGCGGTGATGTCAACTGACGCGAGAACCCCAGCGTAATGGTAGCAGCAACACCCCCCAGCACCAGGGCGAGCAGACCAAAGACGTTCAGCAGCCCCTGGCTTTGGGCGCGAATTTCTGAGGTTTCCATTGAGGCGATCGCCACCCAGTCCAGTACGGGTAGCGGTGACAGGGCGTACTGTCGGCCCTGATAAATGAAGGAGGCGATCAGGTTTTCTGCGATCACTTCTTCGTTGTCTACTGACTGAGCGATTGAGACCTGTACGTTCTGCACCGGAAAGCTGGACTGTAATTCCTGCTGCAATTGATCGGGAGCAGGTCGTGGATTGGCCCGATTGACCTCAGCCAGCCGGGTAGCAATTTTTGAGATGACGCTCCCGCCGTTGACATTGAGCCGGTCAAGGGGGCCAGCGGGCACTTTTTCGCCCTTTTCTGTATAAGCCAGCAGCACGGAACCCAGGCTGACATCCAGCAGTTGAACTTCCTGGGAACCTTGAATTCCAGCGTTTTTCAGATACTCCGCCAGGTTGCCAAAGCGGACTGCCGGGAAGAAAACTTTGACGACACCAAGAAACCGACCGCTGCTGGGGTCCAGGATGCTCTGACTCAGGTTCAGGCCAAAACCAGATTCAGAGGACGAGTCATAGGTGGGGTTACTGATCCACTGTTTCTGCGCTTTGGCTCCCTGCCACCACTGATCATCGATCTGCACAAAATCGTCAGTGATGTTAGTGTATCCAACGTTGAGGCCATTCTGCTCAGTGATGATCACCTCATCAAATCCCTCTGTTTCTGCAACGCGAGCCAGATAGCGATTGAATGCCTGGTCGGGTTGCAGCAGTTTGGTTTTGGCAAATCGGTCTTCAATGTCATTGACGGTGCGTCGAGACAGCATCAAGTCTTCTGCCTCTGCCTGTCTCCCCCCCCTGCGAACCTTCTCCAGAACCAGTGGATTAGCTGCCAGGTTAGAGGTCACTTTGAATTCATTTTCCATCGACTGCCGAATCCCCTCATTCACCAGCAGTGCCTGCCCCTGAAGCGCCTGATCCAAACGAATCTGGTTCTGGTTCTGAGAAATCAGATATCCGACGACACTGGCTACCCCTAATGGAGCCAGTGTCAGGGGCAACACGGTCGTGAGCAGTTGGCGGCGCAGGCTGATGCCTGTACGCTCCCCAATCGATAGCTCCAGGCCCTCAGGAACGGGTGGGTTGGGGTTCAAAGAGGTTGCACTGATAGAGGGAACGATGTCGGTCGTGAACGGGGAAACTTTCTGGGGTTGAACGGGAACTTGTGTCATGACAAAACCTCTAACGTCTCGATGGGGAACGAGGCGGCCTCCTCTTGGGGGCTGTGAAGCAACCGCACAATAGATGGATGATATGAATGAAGGACTGCCAGCGACTGCCAGCGACTTACAGCGATTTTCAATCACCCAAACCAGGTTATTTTGGTGAGAGAAGATACCCGTTGTGTGGGCGGATCCCCCTGCGTAGCGGTGGGAACCGCCCACACAACGCAGGTCATTTCACTACTAGAAATCTCCTAAACCCTGGGCATGGCATGGAAAACTGCTGTTCCATTGAGCACAGGGTGCAGAAGATTTGCAGACTGATGCCAGACCCCCTGCATAAAAGATTCAAGTGTCGTCATAGGCCAGTGGGTGGTCAGTTCGGCAGGCCATGCGGTGGGCAGAGGAGCCATCAGCGGGTTCGAACCAATGACCATCCCTTCAACGCGATTCAGAACCAGACCCAAAACCGCCTTCTCGCGGGGATCTGCGGGAAGGCCAGCCTCCTGAGCAAATGTCTCCTCCTGCATCACCACGAGGGTGTGCTTCGAGCCATAGCTGGCCTGCTGATACCAGGGCGGCAGCCCCAGCAGATGGTTCAGGTCTATGACCCACAGGACTTCACCTCGCCAGTTGTAGACGCCCATGACCCAGGGGGGCATCTGGAACAGGGGCACAACCTGTGACTGGGCAATTGTCAGGATTTCAACCAGTTGCTGCACTGGCAACAGCAGCGATCGCTCGGCTGCGAGATAGACCTGCAAGAACTGCAAGTCGGGCGTCGAGCGGTCAGCAGATTGAGGCGTTTCGGGGGAGTGAATATCAGGGGGAGAAGTAGAATTTGCAATCATGATTTCAGTGGGAGCCACCTGCGGATTTACAGTTTGTCCTGGACGAATTGCTTTACGGTGCGTACCAGCTCTGCCTGGTCAATTGGTTTCGCCAGATAAGCATCAGCGCCCTGCTTCATGCCCCAGAACTTGTCCATTTCGGTGCCCTTCGTCGAGCAGATAATCACAGGAATCGTCCGGGTACTGGCGTCCTCCTTCAGGTCGCGGCAGATCTCAAATCCACTGCGATCGGGCAATACCACATCCAGAATGATCACATCAAACTGATTTTTTTTGACCTGCTCCATTGCCTCTTCAGCACTCTTTGCTGTTTGGACTTGAATTCCACCATCTGTCAAACAATGCTTAAAAATTTCCTTATCAGTCAGACTATCTTCTACAACCAGTACCATACTCATTGATTTCTCCTTTGACTCACTTCTAGCGTTTACGAAGCAACCATCAACCAACACACGAATCAACCCACACCGGACACCGGACACCTCAAATCAACACCCCCTGCCCCAAATGCTTCTGAATCGCGTTCAAAATCACCGCGGGTTCCATCGGCTTACTCAAAAAATCGGATGCCCCCAGAAGTCGTGCACGCACCTGATCCACAATGCCGTCGTTGCCCGTCAGGATGATAATGGGTGTTTCCTTGAACAGGGTGACCTTGCGCAACTGGCTACAGATCTCATAGCCGTTGGTTTCTGGCATCACCAGATCCAGAAAGATCAAATTGGGTTTTTTAGCCAGCAGGATGGCGATCGCCCGCGAAGCTTCTGTAATTCCGATAAACCGATAGCCTGCCGTCTGTACAACCCGTTCCAATGTCTGGCAGATCAGGGGGCTGTCATCGATACAGGCGATAATTGGGGTTTCAAAGGGGATTGCAGGTGTGCGCCTGGGGCCAGCCGGGAAGGTAGGCGCAGGCTGCTCCGGTGGTGCAACCAGCTCGACCCACTCAAGCTGGAGGTAGGGCTGGAGTGCCTGGGTCAATTGCAGCAAATCTCGCTGAGTTTTCACGGCCAGATCCCGCAGGCTGTTCTCTCCATCCAGCAAGGTGGTCAGCATTTCATACACTTCTGGAGAAGTGGCAGCATAAATCTGATTCTGCTGCGTAATAATTGGGGCGAGAATGGGGGCATAGCCTGTGAGATCTGCGGCAATCCACGCCTGCCAGAGGCGCTGCACAGCGGATAGCGCGGCATCTTCGTTGATACCAATGAGGGGGGCTGCGGGCAGGGCAGAGGGTTCTGTCATGGCTCGAATGGGCGATCGCTCCAGTCGATAGGTCGTATTTCCCGCCTGCACCAGATCAAAGAGTACTTCTTCAAAAATAGCCTGAATAATATCAACCATATGTTGCTCTGAGATTTTCCCCCGCATCATCCAGGCATATAGCAATTCATACTCCCAACAATTGCAGTTCGTGATACGATCAAGATCTGCTAATTCATTCTTTAGTGTCTGCACGTCAAGCTTAAATTCTGGATAATAGCGACGAATACACCGCCTCCAGCGTTTCGTGGAGTAGCGGTTGCCGGTTCCATACAAAATTTTTCCCTGATCCAGAAGAAAAGTCCATTCCTGACCGGAAGAATCAACCCAAATTAACTGTCCGCTGAACGTTAAACGCTTCAGTGCAGTAATTAACTGAGTTTTCTTGACAACTGCATATTTCAACAGATATTGGGGCGGCAGACTGGCTTGCGTATGCATGGAAATTCTCTCTAGCGTAGTTATCCCAGCAGACGGTAGTGCCCTGACCCGACGGCCTTTTCCTGATTCAACGGTAGATCTCAGTCAAACGGTCTTACATCTGTAGCCACCTCGGTTAGGACAAGGAGGAGTGGGGACGGTGCTGTTCGGACTGCATCGTGAGTGCTCAGACTTCAGAGTTTGGTGAGGAATTCAAAGTTCAGTGAGGCTCACTTGAGCCGCGTGAGATCAGCTTTCAGCCTGCGCTCAAACCGAGGGGTCGAGTCGTCGAAACCCCTGCACCCCGTTCTAACCACCGTGACTACGGCTATACATTCTGATGATGGGAGTGTCGCTCAATCTCCCGCTTTTTTTGCCGTGGACGTATTAATGCTCTCAAGCAAAAGTGAACCTCCATGCACCCAGTTCAGGAAGTTCATGCAATCTCTGATGCGATTCAACAGGATTGGACAGGAGCAGGGTGAATGTCCAATCTGCATCAGAAGTCAGATGTTTAATTCGGCAATAAAAGCTGCTAAAAGCCTTAAAAACGATGCGATAGATGGCCCTGTTTTCAAGGAAAATCTTGGCTCTGACTGATTCATTGCAATGCTGTCAGAGCGGAGCATCTATCGGCAAGATTAGCGCACGAAGTTTACCTAAGTTTCAAACTCAGGCGAAAAGTATGAACAGGCGCTTCACCTGAACAAGATTCTTCGTCGATAAAAAAATCAGCCTCAACATTAAAGCCTGCTTGATGTATCAGCGAATACCGCCAAACAGCGGAAATTTTCCTGACAACCAGGCCGCCCTGCAACCGGGCAAAATTGGATCAGCAGTTGGCCATGCACCTGGGGGCAACAGCCTACATTCCCAGCCCTATAGTGATAACTGGACTTTTGACTATCTTTCCTGCGATGCCGCTAAACGCTCTCTGCGATGCCGCTAAACGCTCTCTGCGAGAGCGTTTAGCGGCATATTTAATTTTAGCGCTGATTTTCTCTGAAACGCTGACGCAGTCAGTATTTCAGAGAAAATCAGCGCAATTTATTGCAGTTCTCGTGCGGGTGAGGTATGTGGGTGTGGGGGCACCGCCCCCCCCGTACCTCACCTGAGTAAGAACCGCTATAGTCAAAAGTCCAGGTGACAAAGAACTGCGGTTGGTGCTCAAGTCCCGACTGGAGCATCTGGCGTATCACTGTTCGGTAGAAACTTGAAACTGTCTGAGGATGGCTGCTGCATCCTCTGCCATCAACATGTTCTGCAAGACCGTCACCTCGTTGAAAAGTGCCCGCAATCGGGCAATTTCAATCTGGACAGTTTCAATGTTCGAGTCCTGCTCCAGAACAGATGATGTGGACTTCAGTAGTTGTAGTGCCTGGTCAAGCGCCACCAGATGCACCTGAGCACGCTGACAGAGATAGGCCAGAAGCTGACTTTTGGCAGTGAGCAGCGGTTCCAGGCGATCGCCCCCATCCGTGATCGATGGGACGAACGGTTGGACAGCATGGACAGATGCTTGATTGAGTTGAGCAGCGATCGCCCTCCGCAGATGCTCTGTGGTCACAGGTTTACTCAGGTAATCATCTGCCCCCATTGCCAGACGATGCTGCTGTCCTAATTCCTTTGCGGTTGCAGTCAGAAAGATAAACGGGATCCGTGCCGTCTGTGGATTGGCTTGAAGGGTGTTCAGAACGTCGTAACCATCCAGTTCAGGCATCAAAATGTCACAAATCACCAGGTCGGGCAGAACAGTCTGGGCAACCTCAATACCGCTGCGTCCGTTATCCGCTTCAAACACCTCAAACCCTTCAGACTGCAAGAATCGGGCGATGCTGGAACGGGTTGTTTGTTCATCCTCAATCACCAATATTTTTTTCCCCATACCAATTGAGCCACCCCTGATGTTTAGATCGCTTCCAGGGGGCAGGGCAGCGCAATACCATACCCCTGAGCGTAGTCGATGCCAATTGTCTTCAATTTCTCAAGAATCGCAGTTTCTTCAACAAATTCTGCGATCGTGCAAATTCCCAGCGCCTGCGCCATCCGATGAATGCACTCTACCATCGCACTATCAACTGGATCGGACAGGATGTCTTTGACAAAATGGCCGTCAATTTTCAAGAAGTCAACGGGAAAGTTTTTTAGATAGGCAAAGGAACTCATACCGCTGCCAAAATCATCCAGCGAAAAGTAGCACCCCAACTGCTTCAACTCCTGCATAAACTCAGATGCTCTGGTCAGATTTGAGATGGCGGCGGTCTCAGTCATTTCAAAGCAAATCTGCCGGGGGGGAACCCTATACTTCGCAAACTGTTCCTGCACAAACGGCAAAAAACCACCATCGTTCAAACTTGCCCCTGAAATATTAATCATGTAAAGCGGCTGCGTGGTGCGGCTGACTTGCGCATTGATGCGTTGACAATAGGAAAAAAAATGGCTAATGATCCAGCGATCGATGCCTGACATCAATCCATATCGTTCTGCTGCCGGGATGAAAGCCGTGGGGGGGATCACCTCACCAGTGAGGGAGATCATGCGAACCAGGATTTCGGCACGGGGGGAGGGCGGGGGTTCCCCAGGGGTGGCGGCTTCATCCGTTTCAAGCGTCTCAGCAGGCGTGATGGCCAGGATATGGTGCTGGTAGAGACAGAAGCGGTTGTCTTCGAGCGCCTGCAAAATTTGGGTGACCCATTGTCGTTCACTGCGCTGCTGCGCCAACGCCTGATCGTCTGCCTGGTACACATGGATGCGGTTGCGACCGCTATTTTTGGCGGCGTAGCAGGCGGCATCGGCAGCGCTGAGGACGTGGTACCAGTCGCCTATGTTTTCGGTGACTTCTACAAGCCCGATGCTGACACCAATAGAAAACAGTTGTCTTTCCCAGGTGAACCGATAGTCCTGGACTGCTTCTCGCACCTGTTCAACAATTTTGGTCGCAACTGCCAGGGGGCAGTACCACAAAACAATGCCAAATTCATCCCCGCCCAGACGTGCAAGGCTATCGGTGGTTCGAACATGCTGCTGGATCAGAATGGAAATTTGCCTCAGCAGTTCATCACCCGCCATATGGCCACAGGTGTCATTGACCACCTTAAATTGATCCAGGTCGAGATAGCAGATGGTGTGCAGATGCCCGTTGCTGGCACTGGAGACCGCTTCGATTAATTGCTGCTCAAACTCCAGACGGTTGACCAGTGTGGTCAACGGGTCATGGCGAGCCTGCCAGGAAAGCTGCCGCGACAGAGCACGGTGCTGAGTCATGTCCCGAAAGGTAATCACGGCTCCCCCCAACTGGCTGCTGGGATCCAGAATGGGAGCTGCAGAGCTGTCTACGGCATACTCCACCCCCTGCTGATTTAGAAGAACAACCGGATAGGGGAGACTGATTGCTTTTCCTGCCGCCTTGACCAGCAAAAACAGGTGATCTGCGGGTTGACGCGTTGTTTCATTCAGAAGCCGGAGCACCTGAGTCAACGGTAGCCCCTGAGCCTGATCCAATCGCCATCCGGTGAGCTGTTCCGCTGCGGGGTTGAGGTAGTCGATACAGCCGATCGCATCGGTAGTAATCACCGCGTCTGCAATCGATCGCAGCGTCACCTGTGCCCGCTCTTTTTCCTGAAACAGGGCCTGCTCAATTTGTTTGCGCTCGGTGATATCCTGCCAGGAGCCAATAATCTCGATCGCATCTCCCAGTTCATCCTGAATCAGGTGACGGTGATCCTGAATCCAGCAGTACTCACCGTTGGCCTGCAAAAAGCGGTACTCCAGAACGCAATGCTGATTGTCTGACAGGCGTGCCAGATCCAGGAAAACCTTGGCTACATCATTGGGATGAATGTGGTGTCGCCAGAAGGCCGAATGCTCTAGAAACTGGCCGGGTGCATAGCCAAATCGAGCAACGCTATCGCTAATGAACGTGATCCCGTAATCGACCGTGGGCTGGCAGCTATATACGACAGTGGGTGTTCCTGCCAGAAGCTTTTGTAAACGCCGTTTGGTTTGTAACAGGACAGACTCAATGCGTTGTCGCGCAGCAATTTGCTGTTCAAGTTCTGCATTGACCTGGAGCAGGTTGACAATTCGCTCATTCATAAAGGCTCAAAAGTGGAGCAGGCTTCAAGAACCGCTCGCTTCGCACGTGATACTTCCTGATCCAACAATAGTTGACACGTTGATCTCTGATTCTGCGGATCATGATTGCCCGCTCCTGTGTCTGTGGCCTCTCTTCGGACAATTGTCATTACCAGTACAGCAAAACAAAAGTTTTGTAAGGGGTGAAGGGGTTTCACCCCTTCTTGGGGGCGAAGCCCCCAAACCCCCAATTTTGCGGAACTTAGTGGTCTCAACACTAGGGGCTGTTTTAAAATCCGCTGGGTTCTTGATTTTGCATGCGCTTCGCGCACGCAAAATCAAGAATCTACTGGGTTCTAAAACACGCCCTGGTAGTTCGCCAAGCGAACTTTGCCTGGTTGCCTGGTTGGAGTGGCGCGTGTCGCGCGCCACTCCAACCAGACAAAGTTTCTCTAGTGGACGACTGGAATGCGATCTTTTTCTACCTTCGTGCAAAATTGTACCATCCTCCACAGGCTGACTCCCCCGCTTCGCTGGATGGCTG
>JBIKWV010000919.1:0-2887 GCA_044356135.1 Elainellaceae cyanobacterium | reverse complement strand
CGCAGCCAAACGACTCCAACTCGAACAATTCATCAACAAACAAAGGACAAGCCGCCCCCCAAAAAACTGGTTCGCAGCCAAACGACTCCAACTCGAACAATTCATCAACAAACAAAGGACAAGCCGCCCCCCAAAAAACTGGTTCGCAGCCAAACGACTCCAGCTCGAAGTAGCATCAAAAAAGAGTTCATCCGATCGCCATGCCCTTCGAACCGCTCGCCATTGAGTCCAGCCTGCAATCGGATCTGGAAAACCCCGCCCAACCGCTCTCTGCCAAAATTCGCATCCTGCGCGATCGCCTCCGTGCTGGCCAGCAGCGCATGGCCGACTGGCAGGGCGGCGCACTGGCGGTATCGGCGGTGCCCGGTTCTGGCAAATCGACCGGGATGGCGATCGCCGCCGCCATTCTCTTAGCCAAACGTCACCTCGAAGCCGCCACCCATCGACAGCGTTTCCCACACTCACCCCTACCAGAACGGCAGCTCGTCCTGGTCACCTTCACCCGCTCCGCCGCCGCCAACCTGCGAGCCAAAATCCGGGCCTGCCTGCGCGATCTCTCCCTCCCCGCCAACGGCTTCTCCGTCTCTACCCTGCACGGGCTGGCGCTAAGTATTGCCAACCGCCATCCTGATCTGTCGGGGCTGAACCTTGATAGCACCACTTTGGTCACCGTCAACCAGAGCAACCGCCTGATCCGCATCTGCGTCGAACAGTGGATTGCTGCAAATCCCTGGCTCTACCAGCAGTTGCTCGAAGGACAACAGTTCGACGGAGAAGAAACCGAGCGACTGCGGCGACAGTCCGTACTGAGAACGGAAGTTCTGCCCGACCTGGCGCTGACCGTTGTGCGGGAAGCCAAAAGTTCGGGGCTATCCCCAGAGACGCTGAGACAGTTGAGTCAGGAAACCACCGTTCGCACGACTTTAGAGGGATATGATGTGCTGGCGATCGCCGCTGGACTCTACGAGCAATACCAGACCCTACTCCAGCAACGCAATTTCATCGACTACGACGACATGATCCTGGCGGCACTGCGGGTGCTGGAAAACGACGAAGCCCGTCGCCGCTGGCAGTCCCAGGTGTTTGCCGTATGTGAGGACGAAGCCCAGGACTCCTCTCCCCTGCAAACGGAACTCCTGCGTATTCTGGCCGCCGATCCAGCGGAACCCGACCAGCTCAATTTAATCCGCGTGGGTGACCCCAACCAGGCGATTAACTCCACCTTCACACCCGCCGACCCGCTCTTCTTTCGAGAATTTTGTGAGCAATGCGTGGCTCAGGGCCGATTAGCCGAGATGGATCAGGCAGGCCGCAGTACCCCCGTGATTATGGAGGCGGCGAATGCCCTGCTGCAATGGGTGAACGACCGTTATCGAGTCCCTGCCACCCCCAATGTGCCCAACCTGTCGCTCCCCTTCCGGCCCCAGGTGATTCGCCCAGTTCCCGCCAGTGACCCCCAGGAAGATGCCAATCCAGTCGTGCAGGGCTATGGGCTGGAGATTCGCTTTCCGCGAGATATCCATCACTCGGTGGAGCTAATCGGTCAGCGAGTTGCAGCATTGATGGGGGAAAATCCTGGTCATCGAGCAGCCGTGCTGGTGAGGGAAAATCGCCAGGGTAAATATGTCGCGGATCTGCTGCGCAATCCCAAACTGTATGGTCTGGAGGTGGATCTGGGGGCGATCGGGATTGAAGTATACGACGTGGGAGAGCGCGATCGCCACTCCCATGTGCCTGCCGAAATTTTTGCTCTGCTGCAATTTCTCGATCGCCCCCATTCTCCTGACTATCTGAAGGCGGCGCTGCGAGTACTGGTCGATCGTCAGCTCATCCCCGCTCAAGATCTGGACAAACTCAGCAGCCAGCCCGAACAGTTCCTCTACCCTGGCCCCCTCGACGCTCCCCTGCCAGATTCGGTGCAAAAAGCGCAGTATTTCTGCTGTTCCCTGCTCCATGCTCGCCTGGAACTGCCGCAGTTTCAACTGATTCCCTTTCTGGCACTGACATTGCGTTACGACCAGACCGAACTGGCGACTGCGGATAAACTCGCTGCACGGGTGACTCAACAAACCAGCTTTGGCCCCTCAATGGCAAACACGCTGGAGGTGCTGGGGGAAATCGTTCGTGCCGAGCGCTTCGAACCTGTCGAAACCGATGACCCGGATGCGCGCTACACCCGTCCCAGCCAACTCACTGTGATCACCATGCACAAGGCTAAGGGACTGGACTGGGACTATGTGTTTATTCCATTCCTGCATGAGCAGAGTATTCCTGGGCGACTGCGGATGCTGCCCCAGACGCAGTTTCTTGGGGAGTTTAACCTGTCTCAGGTGGCGCGAGCGCAAATTCGAGCCAGCGTCCATCAGCAGCCGATTCCTGACATTGAGGCGGCATGGCATCAGGCGGGGTATCTGCAAACTGCGGAAGAATTTCGTCTGCTGTACGTGGCGATGACAAGAGCAAAGCGCCTACTGTGGATGGGTGCAGAAAAGCAAGCGCCATTTACCTGGAATAAACCGGACAATCTGGAAGAAAAATTACCCTGTCCGGCGCTGCCGATGCTGGTGCAGAAGTTCTCGAGGGCGATGAGTTCTTAGTGCCATGCCGCGCAATGCTCTCGGAGAGAGCGTTGCGCGGCATATTTGGTTTTAGCGCCGATTTTTACTGAAACACTGATGCAGTCAGCGTTTCAGGAACAATCGGCGCAATTTAGTCAAAAGTCCAGTAAGAAAAAGGCTCACCGAAAGGTGAGCCTTTTTGGTAGTTTGCTGCCTGAGCCGCCAGAAGCTGCTTCAGCTTTTCCAACTCCTGCGCCCAGCGTGGATCGGGGGTTACCGAATCTGATTCGCTGGAGCTGGATTTCTTATTGGATTTGTTGTTGCCCTTG
>JBIKWV010000920.1:0-2887 GCA_044356135.1 Elainellaceae cyanobacterium | reverse complement strand
CGCACCGATGGGCGGAATCGCAAAAAAGCCAACATCTTTCCCCGCAAATGGCGTACAGGGCAATGCCCAGCTATTTCTTCCAGATCCCAAAATGCCTGGAACGCTGACCTCGATTCGCCCTAGAACAAGAGGATCTTTGTTGTTGGTAACCACTCCCCGGTATTTCCCAAAGAATTTTTGTTGTTGCACCATACAGCTCCTGATTCAACGGCAGGTCTTGAATGTTGAGCAGATAGGCCTGGTTGACTGACAAATCTGTGCCGCAGGTAGGCACGATTCAGATTGAAACGGTGTTTCAGCAGTTTTGTCAGTCACTCAAGCAGATACAGCCTTTTCCAGGCGAATCAGGTACAGATGTTGGGGTGCAGGGGCTTTGATGGCTCGACATCTTGGCTTGATCTTGGGCCGAACGCTGATCTCACGCGGCTCGAGTGAGCCTTGCCAAACGCCGAACGGCACTGCCCCCCACCCTTCGTACCTCACCAGCGTGAAAAACGCTATGGACACAGTGAGAAGTGGTGATCCCGCCTCATTTGTGAAAGAACCACCTGATGAGTGGTTCTTTCACAAATGACGCAAAACTGTAACGTGCCCAGCCACATTCTATCAGCAGCTAATATTCAGATCTTTAATACTTGATGATTAGCAATACAGCGCTTTGCACGGTGGTGAGGTTTACAGGGCGTGGGACACTCCACCCGATGGAGCTATCGTTCTTGAAGCTTAAATTAAGCTTAAGAGATTAAATTTTTATGGTGAAGTTTCGATCTAAGGACAGATTTTTTTGAATAAATATGCGGTGACAATACAGTTGCGTCTTCCTTTCCGGCAAATCGTGAAATGCCCGCCCTAAGCGCGATCCCCAATCTCAACTTTTGTTGTGAGAATGTTGCCAGTCCTAAAAATAGCTGACATAATGTAAATGAATTGAAGCCATAAGTGTTTGTCAATGAGTCGGCTTAATTGCTTTTGTAATTATCAATAGCTCTTTTTCGGTGTGCTGATTGATAGGTCACTAAGGCAATTTTCATTGAGGTTTTCACTCTTTTTGAGATCGAGTCGTCTGTCTTTGAAAGATTTCTCTGTGCAGCTTCTCTGAGTGCATTTCACTTTTGCAAGTTTACAAACCCAGTTCTGTGAGTGGCGCGGGCGAATCCCGCGCCACTCGTAAGGTTGGGTACACCCGATTCCCTGTTTTTACTGTTATAAACTCCTGGATTTAAGAGGCTTAAAATGCAAACGGTTCAAGCGATTCACTGCCCTAATTGCGGTAGCTGTGCAGAGCGACATTTCCTGGTTCTTCAGCAATTAACTCGTACCCAGTGCGCTGCCTGCGACTATTTAATGATTACCTGCACCGACACCGGGAGAGTTCTCGAAGCCTATGCTCCAGGCATTCGCCCGAAAGTCACCCGCTAGGTCAGGGGCGTTGAGTTGCGATCGCCATCCGCACACCCGGAACCGCCCTCAGCCGATCCATCACCGCCACCACCTGTCCATGGGGAACTTCGGTATCCGCATTGATAATCACCAGGGGCTGTTGACCAGAGGCGACAAGCTGCCTGACGGCAGCTTCTAAACCCTGCAACTCAGTGGGCTGGCGGTTGAGGGAGAGGGTTCCCGATCGATCAATCGTGACGACGACCTGGCTTTCGGGTTGGGTCTGTCCGCTGGCCGCATTCGGGAGGTTGACCGGAAGCCCCTGCGATCGCGTCAGAAATAGACTCGACATAATAAAAAAAGTCAGGATGGCAAACACCACGTCAATCATTGGCACGATGTTGATCTGAGGTGGAAAATCAGGTTCTTCAGGCAGACGCATGGGGAACTCCTGGCTGTTCAGTGCGGCGACGGTAGAGCAGTTCCAGTTGACCGCCGTATTCCTGGATCAGGGCAATCTGTCGCTGGTATAGACCCCGGAAGGTATTGGCGAAAAGGAGGGTGGCGATCGCCACCACCAGACCGGATGCGGTAGACACCAGCGCCTCACTAATTCCTCCGGTGACCCCGACGATTTGAGCGCCGCCACTGCCCAGCTGCAGAGAGCCGAAGGAGGTGATCAGTCCCAAAACGGTGCCCAGCAGTCCCAGCAACGGCGATAAGCTGATGATCGTGTCGAAGATCGTGTTGAACCGTTTCATCAGGGGAATTTCTGCCTGAGCAGCACTCTCTAGCGCCAGTCGAAACTCCTCAGGGGTAGCTTTTTCCAACTCCAGCGCCGCCAGAAAAATTCGGGCCATTGGCAAATTAGTATTTTGCTCCAGCTTCTGCAACGCAGCACGGGGAGCGCGGCGGTAGAGCGTCAGCACATCCTGGATCAGGCTGTTTTGCTGACGCACAACCTTGCTCCAAAATAGAATTCTCTCAATGACCAGGGTCAACGAGAGAATGGATAAAACCAGCAGCGGGTACATGACCACGCCACCATCCTGAAAGATCTTGATAACGGTAGACATGCAGGAAAATCGGGTTTAGCCGTTTCCGGGAAAGTGGTCAATCTGAGCATAACCGCTGAAGACCAACTTTTTCCCGTGAGTCTCCAGGCGGTTGATCCGCAGCGTGACGCCATCCAGGTCAAACCGATCCAGGTCCACCATGTTGTCCAGCACCTGAGCGAAGGCCATTGTTAGTACCTGGGATAGCCCTCTAACGTCCTCAGGAACCGATTCTGCGACAAACTCAGGGCTGCTAAACGACAGACGGCGACGTCGCTCAATGTTTAGCTTGGCTTTCAGGCTGAGGAGAATGTCCTTGCGGTTGGGCAAATCTGTTTTGGCGCTGATGGTCATCTGGTTCTCAGGCAGCAACTCAACTTTGACATCCCGGAAGCTGACAGGTTCCCCTCCTGAAAGATTGGTCAGTTCCTCCGCGTCCAGATTCACCATCC
>JBIKWV010000918.1:0-2888 GCA_044356135.1 Elainellaceae cyanobacterium | reverse complement strand
GCACCCTCCAGAATTTGGATTTTCGGTTTTCGGATAGGCACCAGGCTGCAAGTACTCGTGGGTCATTTGGTATCTATGCCGCCATTTCCTCATCCCCCAACCCCTTCTTCCACAGAAGAATGGGAGCCGGATCGGAAGTCCCTCTCTGGTTGGAAGCAGAATTAGGGTGAGGGCGAAATAGTGATACCCATGCCAAACGACCCACTAGTGGGGCATTTGGCATGGGTATGGCCATTCCTGATATCTTGCCCGTCTGGGCGGTCCCCCGCCCACCCCACAGAGGTATGGCGATGAGCAAAGCAAACGACCCACTAGAAGTCCTCAGCATCATCCGTGAGCATTTCAATGAGTAAGTCCACCTGCTGTTGCTGATGGCTCAAAAAGTGCTCGCACTGGTTCAGATAGTCCACGGCTGTCGCAAACTGACTAAACACCTCCGCCAACTCCATATCACCAGTTTCAATCCGGTTAATAATGGCTTCAATCTGACGGACGGCAGCCTCGTAGCTCCATTCGGACGATTTAGATTGGGAATTTGGCAAGTTTGCTGGATTACTCATAGGGAAGTGGAATTGGCTTTGAGATCGCCCTGATTCAAGATTTCAGTCACACTGACTTGCACCTGTCCCTGAGCCAACTGGATGGTGAGGGTCTGGGCTGGCTGAAGTTCAGCAGCGCTGCGGGCGATCGTTCCCTGGTCATCCCACACCACTGCATAGCCTCGTTTTAGCACTGCGTGGGGATCGAGGGTGAGCAGCTTTTGCCGCAGCAATCGACAGTGCTGGGTGGCTTGATTGAGCTGCTGGGTGGTGCTGCCGATCAGCCGTTGACGCATCCAGGCCAGGACTTGCGCCTGTTGCCGGAGACGATGATCAAGGTGAAGACGGTAGAGGCGATCGCGCAACCTTTCCACCTGATCTGCCGCATCCCCGAGCCGCTGTTGAACTGCCTGTTGCAACAGGATGGCCCGCTCCTGATGCTCGTGGAGTACATCCATGAATTGTGGAACAGCCTGTTCTGCTGCCGCAGTGGGGGTATGAGCACAGATGTCTGCCACCAGATCCGCCAGGGACTCGTCGCGCTGGTGACCGATCCCCGCCACGACGGGAATTGTGCAGGTGGCGATCGCCCGCACCACTCGCTCATCGTTAAAGCACGCCATATCTTCCACCGCTCCACCGCCCCGCGACAGGATCAGAACCTCTGCTCGTCCATCCCGCTGCACGCGCTGGATCGCCCGCTCGATGGATTCTGGTGCCTGTTCTCCCTGCACCAGTGCCGGAGAGAACAGAACGCGCAGGCCGGGGTAGCGCCGTCTTAGAGTTCGTTGAATGTCGCCCCAGGCAGCGGCCTGCGGCGAGGTGACTACTGCAATGGTTTGGGGATGGGGTGGTAGAGGACGCTTGCGCTCAGAGTCGAATAACCCCTCGGCCTCCAATCGATTGCGCAACTGCCGATTGCGCAACGCCCGTAGCCCTTCACCTCCTGGTAATGCCTGCCAGACGATGAGTTGATAGCTGCCCCGCTGAGGATGGATATGGATTCTGCCCAATAAAATGATTTGCTCACCGGGTTCTGGAAGCGTTGCCAGTCGGGAGAGCTGACTGTTCCAGACGACACAGTTAATGGCGGCCTGGGCGTCCGGGTCTTGCAGCGTAAAAAACAGGCCACTGCGGTAACGATTGGCGCTGGATACTTCTCCGGTAACCCACACCTGCTGGAGCTGGGTGTCCTGTTCGAGGAGCGCCTGGATGTAAGCGGTCAGCCCTGCAACAGACAGCGCCGTGTCTGGAAACAATAGGCTGGGCAGGTGGGATGTCATAGGGCGTCAAAAATTTGGATAAAAAGAGAAGTTTTTCTTAAAATAAAGGGTTGATTTGATGGGTGCTGGAGGGGGCGATCGCCGTTCCCCATCTACAATCAAGACGACGATTCAGGCAACCGGGAAGTTTTCAAAAAGGCTGGCTTCATCTGCAATAATATAGTACACTTGTATGGAAAGCGGATTCAGGGAAATCTACACTAGTGTTACAGACACTAAATTCTGCAACATAGGGTTTTGGGGATTTCGCCCCCTCAAGGGGCACAACCCCCTGCACCCTTGCGAAACTTTTTTGTTGCTGTACTAGGATAGTGGCAGAAATCGTAGAAGCAGGTGGGCGATCGGTGGCAATGGCTGGGTTATAAGCGTTTCCTTGACCTTTCCCGGTTAGATTTGCCGGATGTGCGCCTTCCAGGTCGCAGGTTGTAATCAGAATTCAGTTTTGTTGATTCTGGTTATAAAGCAAATCAGTGGTTGCTCAAAGTCAGCTTTACTACAACTTTCATTCATCCTATCGAGATTCCCCTCAAGACATCGTGATTTTCCAATTCTTCTAAGCCCGTTGTTACTGCGCCTGCTCCCCCTATCTATACACAACCGCGCATCTATCCCCACTCTTGTAGTCTAAGAACGCAATGCCTAAAGCTACCGAAACCAACGAAAAAGACAAAGCATTAAATCTGGTACTGACCCAGATCGAACGCACCTTTGGCAAAGGCACGATTATGCGCCTGGGTGACGCGACTCGCATGAAGGTTGAAACCGTCCCGACTGGGGCGTTGACGCTGGATCTGGCGCTGGGGGGCGGTCTACCTAAAGGCCGGGTGATTGAGATCTATGGCCCTGAAAGCTCCGGGAAAACAACACTGGCGCTGCACGCGATCGCCGAAGTTCAAAAATCGGGTGGTGTGGCTGCCTTTGTAGATGCTGAACATGCCCTTGACCCGGCTTATTCAAAAGCGCTGGGCGTCGATATCGAGAATCTGCTGGTCTCGCAGCCCGACACAGGAGAGGCGGCTCTGGAGATTGTCGATCAGCTGGTGCGCTCCACCGCTGTTGATATTGT
>JBIKWV010000917.1:0-2889 GCA_044356135.1 Elainellaceae cyanobacterium | reverse complement strand
CGGCTATGTGGCGGATGGCTACTGGTGTGATGTGGGCCATCTGGATGCTTACCGTCAGGCCCAGTACGCAGCCCTGCAGCAACGGGTAAAGCTGGAGGTGGCCTATGAGGAGCGATCGCCCCACATCTGGGTCGGACAGAACACCTACATTGACCCGTCTGCCCACGTGGAATCGCCTGTGCTGATCGGCAGCAACTGTCGGATTGGCGCAAGGGCAAAGATAGAATCCGGCACCATCCTGGGGGATAACGTCACCGTTGGTTCTGATGCCGACTTAAAGCGTCCCATCGTCTGGAATGGCGTTTCCATCGGCGAGGAAGCACATCTTCGGGCCTGTGTGGCGGCGCGGGGGGTGCGGATTGATCGGCGATCGCACGTTCTGGAAGGGGCGATCGTTGGTTCCCTATCGGTTGTCGGTGAAGAGGCGCTGGTCAATCCCGATGTGCGGGTCTGGCCCAGTAAGCGAATTGAGCCGGGTGCCATCCTGAATATGAACCTGATCTGGGGACACGCGGCTCACCGCAATTTGTTCGGACAGCGCGGCGTTTCTGGGTTAGCCAATGTGGACATTACTCCGGAGTTTGCGGTGCGGCTGGGGGCGGCCTTTGGCTCCACGCTAAAACCCGGCTCCCAGGTTACCGTGTCGCGCGATCAGCGCAGCATTTCCCGCATGGTGACCCGCTCCTTGATTGCGGGTCTGATGTCGGTGGGTGTTCATGTTCAAGACCTGGAGGCGACTGCTATCCCGCTGGCACGGGCAGTCATGCCGACCCTGAAGGTCGTTGGCGGGATTCATGTGCGGGTTCACCCCGATCGCAACGACCATATCCTGATCGAGTTTTTTGACCAGAACGGCATTAATCTGCCCAAGATAGGCGAAAAGAAAATTGAGGGTGCATACTTCAAAGAGGATTTTCGTCGCGCCCAAATCCAGGAAATTGGCAATGTCGTGCGATCGACCCAGGCCACTGAACTTTACAGCGATGGATTTGAGCGCCACATCAAGCTGGAGGCTATTCGCAATAGTCAATCCAAGGTGGTGATTGATTATGTCTATGCCGTTTCTGGGGCGGTACTACCGCAGATCCTGGCAAAGTTTGGCTGTGATGCGGTGGTGCTCAACGCCAGCCTCAGCCAGAATGTGCCCACCAGTGCCGACCGGGAAGTGTTGCTGGGGCAGTTGGGCCATGTCGTTGAGGCGCTGAAGGCCAACTTCGGGGTGCAGGTTTCTGCGAACGGAGAAATGCTGATTCTGGTGGATGAGACGGGCAGTCCCATCCGGGGTGAAATGCTGACTGCCCTGATGACCCACATGATTCTGACCGAAAACCCTCGTGGAACGGTTGTTGTTCCCGTTAATGCTTCCAGTGCCGTGGAGCAGATTGCCCGTCGCCACGGTGGCAAAGTGATTCGCACCAAGGCAAATCCGACAGCCCTGATGGAAACCTGTCACACTCATCCCAATGTGGTTCTGGGAGGGAGTGGCGAGATGGGCTTCATTTTTCCGGTATTCCATCCTGGATTTGATGCCATGTTTTGCATCGCTAAGTTAATTGAGATGCTGACCCTCCAGGAGCAGGATGTCGTCGGCCATACACCACGGACGCTGGGACAAATCCGGGCGGATCTGCCCCGTGTCTGCCACAAGACGATCACGGTTCGCTGCCCCTGGACGGTGAAGGGTGCCCTGATGCGACAACTGGTGGAGACGCATCCCCCGGAACACCTGGAGCTGATCGACGGTGTGAAAATTCTCAATCCCCAGCACGATAGCTGGATTCTGGTACTGCCCGATGCCGGGGAGCCAGTGGTGCATCTCTGTGCCGATAGCCGCGATCGCACCTGGGTAGACGAAACGTTGCGCGAATACCGCACCCTCGTCCAGCAGTTTGTTGATCAGCAGCAAGGGATGGAAGAAGCCAGTATGGAAATGGATTAATGTATAGCGTTTCTCACTCCAAAGTACAGGTTTTTGTGAGAGAGCCGCGCTCAGCACAGCTCTCTCACAAAAACCTGTACTTTATCCAAGCGCGAAGCGCTATAGATGTGACCACCGCTTGGCGATGGGCACATCTATTTTTACTCCCCAATTCCAGTTTGGCTGTTGGAGGGTGAACCATTGGGCAGCACTGTGCGATCAAGCAAGGCACCCCGCAGATCCATCTGTTGAGGCATCGCTTCTGCCAGAGAGGCCCACCGGAGCTGAGCGCCAGTGAACTGGGTGCCTGTCAGGTTCGCGCGCAGAAGCACTGCCCCACTCAGGTCTGCCCCACTCAGGTCTGCCCTGGCCAGATTCGCATGGCTCAAATCCGCCCCTGACAAATCTGCCTGACTCAGGTTCACCTCTTCCAAATCAGCTCCAATTAGCCTTGCTTTGCGCAAATTCGCTCCCGCCAGGTCTGCCTGTCTGAGTGTGGTGTGTGATAGCCGTGTCTGCATCAGATTAACGCCCGCAAAATGTCTCTCCCCCTTTGTATATCGCTGAATCAACTCTGCTTGATCCATCGCTATTCCTCCATAAGAGACTGGACTGATCCCCATCTTAGTTTTCGCAGAATTTTCCATCGCTCTATCCCCAGACAGGTACAGCCGATTCTACACAGGTGTAGTATTCGGCCTTTCGATGACGGCTAACGTGTACGAGCGCAGCTCCCTCCAACCTCCCACCGAAACGCAGATGGACGCAGATGAACGCAGATTTTCGTCGTCCTACCCATCCACCCTCCCAGCGGAACGCAGATGGACGCAGATGAACGCAGATTTTCGTCTCCTACCCATCCACCCATCCACCCATCCACCCATCCACCCATCCACCCATCCACGGTTCGGCTATCGCTCACCGCAATGCCCATCCACCCACCCTGCACAAATTCCTGCTACCCTAGAGAA
>JBIKWV010000915.1:0-2897 GCA_044356135.1 Elainellaceae cyanobacterium | reverse complement strand
CGGAGGCAGGGTGGCAACTACGATTAGAAACACCTGTGTCAGCACCGCCAGCAGCACCGTCAGCGCAATTTCGTTGGGCGTTTTGGTGCGAGATGCGCCTTCTACCAGGGAAATCATGCGATCGATAAAGCCCTGTCCCGGATCCTGGGTAATCCGCAGCAGCAACTCGTCCGAGATAATCCGTGTCCCCCCTGTCACCGAACTCATAATGTCGGTTCCCGGCTGTTTTAAGACCGGAGCCGATTCTCCGGTAATCGCTGATTCATCGACAGAGGCAATCCCCTCAATCACTTCTCCATCCGCCGGAATCATATCGCCTGCGATCACCTTTACCTGATCACCTCGCCGCAATTCGGTCGAACTGATCTCCTGAATCCTTCCATCCGCCAGAACCTTACGGGCGATGGTGTCTGAGCGAGTTGCCCGTAGCGAATCTGCCTGGGCTTTGCCGCGTCCTTCTGCAACGGCCTCTGCAAAATTTGCAAAGACCACTGTGAAAAACAGAATGGCGGTGATGATGCCATTCAGCACTCGCTGTTGATTGATATCCGCCTGGATGTTACCAAACAAATTGGGGTTGAGCGTGACCAGAAAAGTGACGATGGTTCCTAACCACACCACTAACATGACCGGGTTCTTGACGGCAATGCGTGGATCGAGCTTGACGAATGCCTCTTTAATCGCTCGCTGATAAAGACCCGCCATGTCAGCTTTTGGGGTGTGTCTGCGGGCGTCTCGAGGCCCCTGGGGCATTTTGTACGGACGTTTGGATGTAGGATCGGCTTGCATAGTGGTTCTGAGTTAGAGGAGAACTGGCTTTAGCGTTAGTGCAGAAACATTTTCGTGGGGCGATCGCCCAGTAGACAATTGCACAGCATGGCAGAGCGATAGTCCTCCGATGCATCCTGGGTGTTCTCCCCAAAAATGAGTTTTCATTGTGCAAATCGTTAACCGCCCCTGGCGATTTGAAACGCCTCGGCGATCGGTCCCAGCGCCAGAATCGGGAAGAAGGTCAACGCACCGAGAATCAGGATGACGCCAGCGGTGACCCCTGCGAACAATCCTGTGTCAGTACGCAGCGTGCCAACGGTCATCGGCACAGGTTGTTTGTTCGACATGCCATCGGCCAGCAGCAGCAGGGCCACGATCGGCACATAGCGTCCCATTAACAGGCTGAAGCAGCAGCTCAGGTTCCACCACAGTGCCGAGGGGGCGGGTTGGCTGTCCAGCAGTCCTTCAAAGCCGGAACCATTGTTGGCCGCAGCCGACGCATACTCATAAAGTGCCTGCGTCAGACCGTGAAATCCAGGATTGGTCAGACCACTATAGAAGCCCTGGGCCGTTGCATCGGCAGGGGCACTGGGGAGAGAAATAGCGATCGCCCCCGGCAGCAGGATGGCGATGGGATGCACCAGTAAAATCAAAAAACTGGCCAGCACCACTTCTCGCTTCTCGATCTTGCGTCCCAAAAATTCTGGGGTGCGTCCCACCATCAGACCCGTCACAAACACCGCCAGAATCAGGTAGGCAAACAGGTAGGCTGCCCCCGTTCCCTGACCTCCCCAGATGATTTGCAGCAGCATGCTGGAGAGGGTAACACCCCCCCCATTGGGCATATAGGAATCGTGCAGGCTGTTGACTGCCCCGGTCATTGTTCCCGTAGTGATGGTCGAGAACAGCGCAGACTGTGCCCAACCAAATCGCACCTCTTTGCCTTCCAGGTTGGGTGCTGGTGCATTCAGCAGTGCATTCACGATGGGATTACCGTTGTATTCCCCAAGGCCGTTGATGACGACAAAGACAACAAAAATGGTCATGACCAGTCCATACACCAGCCATGCCTGCTTCCGATTGTTCGCCAATACGCCATAGGTGTAGATGAAGGAGGCCGGGATCGCAAGCATCAGCAAAATTTGCAGCAGATTGGTGAAGGGACTGGGATTTTCAAGGGGATGTGCCGAGTTGATGGCGAAGAAGCCACCGCCGTTTTCCCCCAATTGTTTCATCACTTCAAAGGAGGCAACAGGACCGAGGGCGATCGCCTGATTAACGGTTGGGTCTTCAAGCGTGGGGATGACCGTTGGGCCGTTGAGGGTTTCGGGAATACCAGCGGCGATCAGGACAATGGTTACGACAATGGCGATCGGGAGGTGAATTCGGGTAATCGTGCGAATTAAATCCACATAAAAGTTGCCCAACGGTCGTCCTGTCAGCCCTCGAATAAAGGCAACCCCCACCGCCATGCCAGTCGCCGCTGAGACAAAGAACATATAGCCCAAACCAGCAAACTGCGCGAAATAGCCATAGGTCGTTTCACCCGAATAGTGTTGCTGATTGGTATTGGTAATAAAAGAAACAATCGTGTGGAGATTGGTATCCCAGGTGGGCGAGCCGAGTCCCGTTGGGTTGAATGGCAATGCTCCCTGATTGAACAGAATAAACGCCAGCAGCAGCGACATCGCAAAGTTGCTGTAGAAGACCGATCGGGCGTACTGCCAGCCCGTCATGTTTTCCTGCGCTCGACAGCCGCTCAAGCGATAGATAACCGCTTCCACAGGGTTCACAACGGGATCAAGAACAGTTCTTTTACCCAGATAAACGTGAGCCATGTAGTTCCCCAGGAAGGGGGTCATTGCCACGACTAGCAGTATCGTGAGCGCAATCTGAAACCATCCTTGCAACATGAGAGAGATGCAACTCCAAAAACAATGAGCTGAAATTGAGCCACAGCGCTTTGTAAGCGCGTGAGGTACAAAGTTTTTGTTGAGAGCCGCGCGGCGCTCTCAACAAAAACTTTGGTTTTATCTCAGCGCAAGGCGCTATATAGCAGTCCTGTGCCCCTGCGTGGGGGCACTACCCCCACACCCTCCGTACCTCACCAACATGAAAACGCTGTA
>JBIKWV010000914.1:0-2898 GCA_044356135.1 Elainellaceae cyanobacterium | reverse complement strand
AATTATCCGCCTCCAGCCCTGCCTGCCTTGCCCGCTGTCGCCAGGTCGTCGAGCCGTAGCTCTCATAGTCTACCTCCAGTATCTCCGCCATATCTTTAATGGCGTCTCCGATCGTTTCTTTAAAGTACTCGTGTTCTGGTAGGGGTGTCATAATCTCCAGCAATCCATCGCAATAGGCAACACGAGTCGAGCGGCGATCGCCCATCTCCACCAGAATTTCCTCAAATTCGTCCCAACTGACTTCGTGCAGCAGGACGCTCTGCCCCGGTGGTACCTGAATGCGCTGGAGTGGGATCTGTACGGTCATGGCGGGTTGCCTGCAGGGTGCGATCAGATGCTGCTCATTCTAAACGACTGGTGTTGCGATCGCTATTGCTCCCGCTTCTGTCACTTCTCCTTCGCAGCGGCCAGGAATCCCGGTGGTCGGTAGACCGGACGTTGCGCTGGGGTAGGAAACAGCGCTTTGAACGCCGCATCACGTTTACCAATCGTTTCATAGAAGAAGAAGGACACTCCGGCGTAGCCCTTTTCCCGGACAGCGGTCACCTGCTGTTGCAGTTTTTCCATATCGGTGATGCGATTTTTCAGGCCAGAGAGCAGCCCGATGCCAACAGGCAGATAATCCTTTGCCGTTTGCACCACGGGTTGACCAATTTCCCATAAGAAGCGGCTAAAATCGTCGCGATAGACCTGCACAATCAATTCTTCGACTAACCCCCGTCGCTCCCAGGCTCCCCAATCCTGGAGATAGCGCTGGTAAGCAAAGTCTCTGGGGTTGGGCGAAAGAGAGATAACGCAGTTGGGGTTGATGACTTTGATGCGGTCCACCAGTTTTTTCATTAGACGGGAGAGGTTATCGGCTCGCCAGCGTACCCACTCCGGGTCTTCAGAATTGGCTGGAGGCTCATTGCCGTTGTGAGATTCTTTGTAGCGCTGAACGGTGTAGGGATCGTAGCCAAAATCAACCGACATACCAAAGTGGTCATCCAGTTGAATGCCGTCGATGTCATATTCTTTGACGGCTTCGGTGATCAAATCCACCATGAACTGTTGAACCTCTGGATGAGCCGGATTGAGCCAGACGCGGGGCAGATTTCCCTGCATCCAGACCTGCGTTCCGTCCTGACGAGATGTGAGCCAGTCAGGATGTTGACGAGCCAGTTCGGAGTTGGCTGGAGCCATCATGCCGAATTCAAACCAGGGAATCACCGCCAGCCCCAGGCGATGCCCGGTGAAGGTGATTTCCTCCAGCAGATCGCGCCCCTGGAGGCCGGGATAGGGGTCGAGATCTTTGCCAAAAACCCGCTTTGCCGTTTCACTGGGGAACAAAGTGTAACCGCCATTCCAGACGGTCGGATAGACCGTGTTGAAGTTGAGCCGCTTCAGGCGCACCAGTCCCCTTGTCAGGTTGTAGCGGGAGAACAGAACCTCGCTGTCAATGTTGGTAAGCCAGACGCCGCGCAGTTCTGTGGGGGGTGTTTGGGCAGCAGTGGTAGTGGGGAGAGAGAGGAGGAGGGCGATCGCCCACCCCAGTGCAAGCAGTCTGAAAAAGCGACATTTGATGCTCACAGGTCACTAATCAAAAGCAGAACGCTGTCGATCATAGAATGTTTGGTGTTCAAGAACAGTCCCTTCATTATTCGCCACTTTTTTGCCAGCTCATTGACCGATGTACCGTGCCAAAACCCACAGCGTGATTCGCTCCAGCAGCACTAGCACCGCTGTAATCCCTAAGACCAGTGAAAACAGCACCAGATTGTTCTCCGCGCCCACCCGCAGTGCAAGTTTGATGCCTCTGAGTATCCTCAACTGGCTCAGAAATACAGCCTGAGCCATTCCATCAACGATTCCTACAAGTCGCTCAGGGGATATCAAGTCGCACTGCGGCACGATTCCAAAATTTCGACCATCCCTGACGGAAGCTCATTAGTTCGCTGGATCTCAGCTTCGACCTGCTTAAACTCATCAAAGGAATACCGCTCCTGAATTTTGTTGATGCTGCACGAGCACTGTGCCTGATTCCCGCCACTCTTCATGCAGGAATCCATAAAATTCTGCACAACCTCTTCAGGATAAGCGGCCTTGTCTGTCGATGCAGATTCGCTGCTTTTTGTTGTGGGACTGGGTGCCGCATCGCTACTGGGTGTTGATGCCGCAGGGGACGCTGGCGTAGCGGGAGTTGAGGACTCAAGGTTTGACCCAGATGGAGCACATCCGACCATCAGGAAACAGGCAGCCAGTGCCGCTGTGAAAGAAGCGTGAACGGAAGTCTTGATTCGCATGTAGAACATTCAAAGTTGATTTTGCATCAATAGCTTTCCCAGCCATGTCCCTACAGCGAACAGATATTGACCTGTGTGAAGCTGCGCTGCGGGGAAAAGCGCCCATCGAGTTAAGGAAATGTTGCGTTGCCCTCATTGATCCTCCCCTGGCAGTAGGGTGATGGAGTAGTGCAGAATCATGGCTGCCTCTGTTCCAGGTCAACTTTCCATGCTACGTCGTCCCGTTCGCAAACATCCTTCTGCTCAAAAAGCTGTTGATCGCTTCCTGGCTCTTGCCGCCTGTGTCAATCTGGCACTGGTGGCCTTTGATCTCAGCTATATTCCGTTTCGAGACACCTACCTCCGATACTTGCCGGGGTTCACCGGCTGGTATGGCGAAACGTTCAAGGGCATCGAGCCACATCGAGATACCGCTGCCTACCTGCAAACGGTGAATAACTTCGTAGCTCAAGGTGGGTTAAATGGACCACAGGCAGATGCACTGTTGCAGGATCTGCGCAACCTTAGTGTGGAGATGGTTGACCAAAATCCATTTGAAGATGCAGGCAAATCGGGACGACTGGAGCGGATCAAGAATTTGGTGCGCGATCGCACAGGCATCCGAGATTCGTCTAAA
>JBIKWV010000913.1:0-2899 GCA_044356135.1 Elainellaceae cyanobacterium | reverse complement strand
GGGTGGATGGGTGGATGGGTGGATGGGTGGACGTAGGGGCGCAGCATTCGGCAGATAAGGTTTGACGGAGCGCAGAACGTCAAGGCCGAATGCTACGCCCGTACACATTTGCCGCAGTTGAAAGCCGAATGCTACGCCCGTACACATTTGCCGCAGTTGAAAGCCGAATGCTACGCCCGTACACGTTTGCCGCAGTCGAGCAGCACCATCCACAAGGGACACCATCAAACCGTCCCAGCCGCCTGCCGCAGAACCGAAGTAATCAACGGCACATCCTGCGTCGCCGTATGCAGTTCCAGAATTTCCCTATCTCTGTAAACCCGCCGCCACACCAGAACCGATCGCCCCTCAATCCGTGCAGGCGCTGCACAGTTCAACGCCAGTGAGCTGAGACGAAACGGCGGTTTGGGAATGGCGATCGCTCCCAATTCCGACAGCGCAATTGACTCCATCTGCACGCTGGACAGCCAGGGAAAGTGTTTCACCCAGGCGCGTTGATGAGCGATCGTGTCTTGCAATATTGGCCCTAAGTTTGCGGTAGAACAGAGACGAAAATTGCCCTCGCAGAGACGCAGCACCGCACAGTCAACGCCATCTAGTTGAGTTTCTAAGGATTGAAAGGGGGCGATACGGTCGATCGCGTCTCCAAACAGGGACTTCATCACCTGGAGGCCATCAATCCCTGCGATATCCCATAGGCTATGGGGATTTAATCGAAAGGGTTGACTCATGCTTTTACCCTGCTCTTGGTTGGATCGTAGGCCGCAAGGGGGCCGACCGTTGCTCGGATTCGGCGCTTGATGCCGTCTACAAAGCCAATTTCTAGTTCAGTCCCGATCGCCGCGTACTCTGGCACCACCTGAGCCATCGCAATACTGCGGTTGAGAATGGGCGAGAAGGTGGCGCTGGTGATGTGGCCGATTCGGAAGCGATCGCCCACCGGATGAATGCACTGTCCTCCGCAGGCCACCTCATTGCCCTCCAGCACCAGTCCCACCGCCACTCTGGGGGGATGCTCCCGGATTTTCTCCAGCGCTGCCCTGCCGATAAAGTCGGGCTTCTTCATGGCGACCGCCCAGCCAATTCCTGCCTGGTAGGGGGAGATCAAATCGTCAAATTCGCGGCCTGCGGCCAGGAGTCCCGCCTCAATGCGGGCGCGATCGAGGGCCAGCATTCCCATGGGTTGCAGTCCAGCGGGTGCGCCTGCGATCATCAGTGCATCCCAGAGGGCAGGCCCATTCTGCGGATGGACAAACAGTTCGTAGCCGAGTTCTCCGGTGTATCCGGTGCGGGACAGGAGAACGGGGATGTTGGCGACCGTGGCGCGGGCAAAGTGGAAGTAGGGCAGCGTATCCAGGGTGAATTCTTGGGTATCCAGCTCAGTCATGGACTGAAGCATCTGGCGAGACAGCGGCCCCTGGAGGGCGAGGTTGTGGAGGCGATCGCTGCTGTTCTCCACCTGCACCTGCAAGCCTTTCTGCGCCGCTACCCGCATCAGCCAGTCGGCATCCGTATCGCAGTTGCCCACGTAGCGGTACTCTGTCTCCGTCAGGCGAAACACAATGCCGTCATCTACAATTCCGCCGTGGGGGTTGAGCAGACAACCGTAGGCCGACTGCCCCACCTTAAGTCGGCTGACATCGCGGGAGAAAGCCAGTTGCAGGAGCACCGCTGCATCCTGACCTGTCACCTCAAACTTGCGCAGTGCCGACAGATCCAGCAGGACGGCCCGTTCCCTCAGCGCCCAGTATTCGTCCTGAATGCCGTGATTGGCAAAGCTATTGGGCACCCAGAAGCCGCTGTATTCCACCAGGTTGCCCGTGAGCTGCTGAATGCGTGGGGTAAAGGCACTCGGTCGGGTCAATCTGACGGGAGCCGAGGCGGACACTCGCCGTCCGATCGCCCGCTCAAATGGGGCCTCTGCACCGTAAACCCGCACCAGAATTGGCGTGGGGTGCCATCCGTTCACCGGGTCAATGTCATCCGCGCAGGAAGACGTAGCGCACAGCAAATCCTGATGCGCCTGGAGCAAAACGTAGTCCCCCGGACGCGACCAGGCTTCTCCTCCGGCGATCGCCCCATCGGCCTCCACCCAGGTGTTGTAGAAGAAATTGATGGCGCTCCAACCCGGTCGAGAGGTAATGCCGTAGGGCTGCAACGCCTGATTAAAGTTCTCGCTACAGCTAGGATGGCCCGGATATCCCACATCTTCGTAATAGCGAGCGGTGCAGGCCAGCAAAAAGCTGTCGTGGCGGTTGCAGGTGTCCTGAATCACCTCCAGCATCGGCTGCATCGATTGGGAGAAATACTTGCCGTGCAGTCCCGCTCTGGGCATGGATAATCCATTCAGGGTGCGGGTGACGGTGGGGTCAATTTCCTGCTGGTAGTCGCTCCCAGCGAAGGCGATCAGGTCAGAACATTGGGTGCCTTCCACGTCGATGATTTGAATGGATTGGCCTGCTTTGACGGTGTAGGCGATCGCCGTTCCACCCTCAATCCAATACTCAGCGACAACCGGAGCCAACGGTTTTGGTAATGAATCTGTTGATGGAGAAGTTTCAATTGTGAGAATCATAAACTCACCCTGTTTGCTAGATTTCGCAGGATGCTTTGCGGCTGATCGCCTAACGCATCGCCTTGATGTGTCAGTGATGCGTTAAGGCTAGTGCCTAACGCATCCTACGGCTACTAACTGTATCGCTCCAATACCAATCTTGTATGAAGTTGAATTGAATAGAAGGGGTCAAGGGGGCAACGCCCCCTTGTGGGGACGCCGTCCCCACAACCCTTTAATGTGCAGGTTCATATTGAATTGGTATAACAACTGGTTCGACACGACTAATGTGGGTCATTGTCTTGTAGGGCAGGCATCTTGCCTGCCTAGAATACTGGGCAGGCA
>JBIKWV010000912.1:0-2900 GCA_044356135.1 Elainellaceae cyanobacterium | reverse complement strand
CCGGTTGTCATATGGGGGGGGGCCAACTGACCACCCCCACTTCTGACCCCGGGTTCTGAGCTTGACTTGAGAGGAGAGCCGCTCCGAAAACCCGCATGGAGACTCAAGACTCAGGCAGATTTGAAGCCATTGTGAAGGTGCGCTGAAGTCCTCACAGATACTTTATGGAAACCCAACCTATCGGCCTAGAGAACAGTGTTATTTTCAAGTTAGCGATTCTCTGATTCCAGTCGCTTCAGGGTTTTTGAAAAGGTGCTTTGGCATCCAGTGTTTTCATCAGTTACTTTGAAAAACCTTGATAAGACATCGTGCGAGGATTTTGAGTCCGAGAGGTAGCTGATTCTATCCATTTTTGGGAATGCTAGCTTTATCAGCAGGATGTACAGACAGCCTGTGTCTCAGATGCTCCGGTCTTCTTAGCCCTCAATTGATTGACCAGACCCTTCCAGTGGTCTAACGATCTATCTTTTTCGCTCAGCACAGTGGTGCTGTTTTCGCAGATGACGTCTGAACCTCTCAAATATCACTCTGTAAATACAAACGTCGGTGTTTACGACTGCGAGATTCACCTCAAGTTCAGGTTGATTGAGGATCGCAATCTGTTGAGCGATCGCGAACAGCTCCTGGAGATGCTGCTGGAAGCTTTTTCCTGCGGTGCAGACGAATATCTGGAACCGCTCAAGGTTTATGTGGCAGCTCAGGAAGTGCCGGAGGTTGACGCCTCTCCCCAGATGCGGCGACAGCTCATCCGCCTGCGCAACGCCAACGACTGAGCCGATTTTCAGATTTTTTCAAGAGCTGTTGACTTTTTTAGAAACTTTCGTTACCTTAGATAAGGTGATTCCGCCCCCATCGTCTAGAGGCCTAGGACACCTCCCTTTCACGGAGGCGACGGGGATTCGAATTCCCCTGGGGGTATCACTAACTCTAAGGACGCAAGTCAGCCCGGAGGCGTTTTATGCCCTCCGGGCTGCTGTTTTTGGGTTCAGGGAACGGAGATTAATCATCTCCAACGCTCACCGCAAAGGCGCAGAGGGCGCAGAGTAAAACCTTTGCGCTTCCTGCGCCTTCTAAGAAACTTCAGTTGCTTTTGCCTTTTTCCCTATCCAAAGGATTGGGTGACATGCTCTGCGGTAAACAAAAGAAATGCAACTATGCCTGTCACAATTCCTGGGATAACCGGATAAACGGTGCCGTTATTGTAAAGTTGTATTAAGTTTATTTTTCTCCTGCTCATGAAGGTCTTGCTGCGTCGGTTCATTGGAATTTTCAGCATGATGCTGTTTCTGCTGGGCGGATGGGGAGCGATCGCCCCTCAAAGTCTGGCTCTCGGTGGTGAGCAACCCGCCCTGAACCAGATGGCCCCTCCGTTCACGCTGCCAACAAATGTTGGGGATGGCGAGATTTCTCTGGCGGACTATCAGGGGCATTGGGTCGTGGTTTATTTCTACCCGAAGGACTTCACGTCGGGCTGCACGTTAGAGGCGCGACGGTTTCAGCAAGACTTACCGAAGTACCAGAAGCACAACACCCAAATTCTGGGCATCAGTGTGGATGATGTGGATTCCCATGCGGAGTTTTGTGATTCTGAAGGCTTAAAGTTTCCGCTGCTGGCCGATACCAGTGGTGCTGTCAGCAAGGCGTATGGTTCCTGGCTAAGCGGGATGTCCTTGCGGCACACCTACCTGATTGATCCCAACGGCGTGCTGAGGGAGCGGTTTTTGGGCGTGAATCCTGCTGTTCACAGTGCAGAGGTGTTAGCACGCCTGGAGGAGCTTCAGACGTCTTGAAGCGGCACAAACTCCGGACGAGCAGCCTGGGTTTGGGTGAGGCGGGTCTCCAGAGTTGCCCAATCCTCCTGTTCAATCAGGGTGACCAGCGCATCAATTTGCTCCCGGTAGCGATGCAGGGTATTCAGCACAGCATCCCGGTTGAAGCGAGCCATCATCACACCCAGTTCGGGATTGCCACCGCCGACCCGACTGGTATCTCGGAAACCAGAGCTGGCCAGTTTTTTCGACAGTTCCAGCACTGCCGGATCAGGTTCCGCCATGCAGGTGCTGATCAAACTGGCGCTCACCATGACTGGAACATGGGAGATTGCCGCCACTGCCCGGTCATGAACATCGGGTTCGCAGAGGAATAAATTCGCCTTGAGCGATCGCACCACCTCTGACACCAGCTTAAGCGATGATTCGGGAGTCTCCTGGGTGGGCGTCAGTACGTAGGGACGATTCACGAACAAGTCTTTCACGGCTGCATCCAGACCACTTTCAGCGGTGCCCGCCATCGGGTGTCCGCCGACAAAGTTGAGCCAGAGCGGGGCGATCGCCTCCACTACAGGCCGCTTCACCGACCCCACATCGGTCAGAATTATTTCCGGTTTCAGGTAGGGCAGTAGCGCCTCAACGGTAGGGACCAGGCTGCTGAGGGGAGTGCAGAGAAAAATCAATTCAGCTTCAGATATCAGGGACAGATCGGTGCTGGCGGTATCCACAATGCCACGGGCGATCGCCTGTTGGCAGGTGGTTTCTTTGCGGCTGACCCCAAACAATTTGTGATTTTTTGTTGATTTCAAATCCAGTGCCAGCGATCCTCCAATCAACCCCAAACCAACAATTCCAATGTTCATCGCATTTCTCCGAGATACCCCATCCGCCCAGGCGGTGGGGGGGGATAGGAGCGGCAATTGAGGGGTTCAATACCCCTCAATTGCCAATACATTCGTACCAATGTAAAATGAGAAAACGAGATGTTAAAAACCAAGATATCTCGAAGCACCTTGAAAACCAGGGTTAGGAGGTTCTTGCCAGGAATGCTTGGCAAGGTAAAAACTCTGAGCACCAAGTCACTGAGATGCTTCTCTCCGTACCGTGGGACACACGGGATCGGGACTCTGA
>JBIKWV010001078.1:0-2901 GCA_044356135.1 Elainellaceae cyanobacterium | reverse complement strand
ATCATGCCGGTTTTACCTTGCCGGACATGGAGATACTTCAACCCCAACTGCTCTATCGCATGTTCGATCGGCAACCCCAGCTGAAAATGCTTATACAGGGTGGCCATGAGGCCTGCCCGGTCCGCCCCCGATTTGCAATGCATCAAGGCGGGATAGGCCATGGTGGCGAAGATGTCCTTGGCGCGGAAAATCTGCTCAACGGTTGGCACATCGCGGGAGCGGAGGGGAAAATCGATCAATGCCAGGCCATGGTGTGCGCATGCCTCGCGCTCCAGCAGGTAATGACCGCTGTCGTTGACGCCGCGCAGGTTCAAGATCGTCTTGATGCCCATCGCGGCGTAGCGGGCGATGTGCTTGGGCGACGGCTGATTGGCGCGCGCCATCTTGTCGTCGATCCAGTGGAAATTCTGGAACGCCATGCGCAGAAAACCGTGATCCTTCCAAATCAGGTCATCCCAGGCTTTTTGACGACCGCGTGGGGTGGCGAGGTCGAACCGTGTGGATACAAAGCTATCGCCCATGAAGGCTCACCGCATTCCCGCTCTGGCGCTCGGCGCAGAAGCCCCGATATAACGCCCGATATAACCACCCCCCCGATGCCTGAACAGATAGGCGTATGCTAAAGAAGATTATGACCTCCCCCGCCCTGCAGGCGGTCGTCGGGCGCGTTCTGGGCGGCTATGCCCTGTTCGCAGGATGGACGACGCGTTGGCAATGGGTCGGCCGAGACAAGGCGCAGGCCGTGTGGGACGCGGGTGGTCCGGTGATCAAAACCTTCTGGCATGGCGGGCTGGTATTCACCCATGTCGGCTGGCCGAAAGCGCGCCGGACGCGCCTGCGGATGCTGGTGTCGCAATCGCGCGACGGCGGCTACATCGCGCAGTTTGCAGCCTGCGTGTCGGGCGAACCGATCCGCGGCTCCTCCGCCCACAAAGGCCAGCAGCGCGGCGGGACCGAGGCGCTGTTGGCCATGACGCGCCATCTGAAGGCGGGCGGCGATGTGGGTTTCACGCCGGACGGCCCGCGGGGCCCACGGATGCGCGCCGGGCTAGGGGTGATCCAACTCGCCAAGTTGTCGCGCGCCACGATTGTGCCGATGGCCTGGTCGGCCCGTCACGCGGTGCGCCTCAACAGCTGGGATCGGATGATGTTCCTGCTGCCGTTTGGGCGCGGGGTGTATGTGTATGGCGATCCGATCCAAGTCGCGCGGGACGCCGATGATGAGACGATGGCGCGCCTGCGGGAGGGGCTGGAGCGGGATTTGATCCGCCTCGCGCACGAGGCCGATCGCTTGGTTGGCCGCACGCCGATTGAGCCCGCCGCCTTGGCCCCAACGCTGGCGGACAAGGTCGAATCCGCATGAGACTGCCGCCCGGTTTGTCGTTCTACCGCGCCGCGTCCCAGGCGGCCGGCGCCATCGCGCCAGGCTGGCTGAAAGCACGCGCGGGCCGCGGCAAGGAAGACCCAGCCCGCCTTGGCGAACGGTTTGGCCAAGCCAGCGCCCCGCGCCCCGATGGCGTGCTGATTTGGTTGCACGCCGCAAGCGTCGGCGAAACCAAGGTAGCGCTGCAAGTGATGGCCGCAATCGCGTCCGCGCGCCCGGAATTGCACGTTCTGTTGACGACGGGCACGATCACGGCGGCGCGCATCGTGGAGGCGGCCGCCCCTGCCCGCGCGGTGCACCAATATGCCCCGCTGGACCGGCCTGATTGTGCCGCGCGGTTTCTGGCGCATTGGCGCCCAGACTTGGCTGTGTTTGCAGAAAGTGAGCTTTGGCCGAACATGATTTTGGCGGCGCACGCGATGGGCGCCAAGCTGGCGCTGGTGAATGCGCGCATGTCGCCCAAGAGCCTTGCCAATTGGGCGCGCCTGAAAGACAGCGCGGCACTGCTGTTGCAGTCGTTTTCGCTGATCTTGGCGGCGGATCAGCGCACCGCCGATGGCCTTGCGGCGTTGCGAGGGCGCGCGGTCACGTGCGTAGGCAATTTGAAATTGGCAGCCATCGCAGCACCGGTGGACGCGGCACGCCTCGCGGCATTGAAAACCGCGATCGGCAATCGGCCCGTGTGGCTGGCGGCGTCGACGCATGCGGGCGAGGATAACATTGTGTTGGCGGCGCATGCGCGCATCTGCGCCGCTTTTCCCGATGCGCTGGTGATTATCGCGCCGCGCCATCCAGATCGCGGCGAAGCCATCGCTGCTTTGGCCAATGGCGCACCGCGGCGTGCGCTTGCGGCGCTGCCGCTGCCGCAACATCGCGTCTATGTCGCCGACACGATTGGCGAGATGGCGCTGTTGACCAGCCTTGCGCCAACAACGCTGGTGGCGGGCTCGCTGCGGGCGGATTTGAAAGGACACAATCCCATCGAACCGATCCAAACCGGCAGCGCGGTGATCAGCGGCCCGCATATCGAAAGTTTCGCCGACCTTTTTGCAGCCCTCCGCGAAAGCGACGGCGTTGTATTTGTTGATGATGCGCAAAGCCTTGCTGAAGCGATCCTGCATTTCTGGCGTCATGAAACCGAACGTGCGGCGATGCATGCACGCGCGGCGCACGTGATAGCGGCCGGCGCGCCCGCGCTATCGATCACGCGCGATCAGCTGTTGTCTTTGTTGCCGGGGGCCAACGATGAGACCGCCTGAATTCTGGCGCCACACTGAAGGCAAACTGGCCGCCCCGATGACGCGCGCGCTATTGACGCCGGCTGCATGGCTGTATCAAGCGATTGCGCGCCGGCGCGTGGCCAAGACCACACCGGAACGGGTCGAACGCCCGGTGATCTGCATCGGCAATGTGACCCTGGGCGGGGCGGGAAAAACACCCTTGACCCGGACACTGCGCGAGCGCCTGACCGCGCGCGGTTTGAAAGTCGCCACGCTGTCGCGCGGGCATGGCGGGGC
>JBIKWV010000911.1:0-2910 GCA_044356135.1 Elainellaceae cyanobacterium | reverse complement strand
CTCTCAAAAATAATTCGATTTAATTTAATTCGCAATCTTTAGAAGTTTTGACAACGAAAGTTAAAATATTCGTCCTAATAAATCGGTTACGATTAAAGTATAGGGCAATCCAAATATGCAGATGTTTCCTGCACTGCTTGAAAGCCGCATCAAGCCCTAAAGTTTCTCTCAGAATTCGTCGGAAGTCTCTTCAGGCTGTCGTTCTAGCTTCAGGGGCGATCGCCCCAAATAATAAAACAAAATCAAATCAAGCTGATTTCTCTGGTGTTGCTTTAACAGGCACCAGCAAGGATAAACCTCTGCATCCGATTGAAACGAATGTCTGAACGGAACCCGAAGTGAACCAAGCTCCGATTTGTTTAATGAATCAGGGAAAGAGGAGGTAGCAATGTTAGATAAACTTAAAATTCTTGTTCCATTAGATATCTCTGATATTCGAGGAGCAGCAAATGAGGGCAAAATTGATTCACATTACAAGCATGTTTTTGAAGAAGCCCTCAGTCTAGCCAAATCGCTGAATGCTGAAATTATCCTGCTGCACATCCTGAACCGCCGGGAAGAAGAAAGTCTTCTGCAAGATGGCGCACCGGAAAGCGATCGCTTCTATAGCCCAGCGGATCTTGTCGATCTAAACGCGCTCAGAGAAACTTCCCATTTCCCGATCGCCCGTGGGGAAGCCTTTACTGAACGAGAGTTTGATGCCTGGAAAGTCTGGCGTGTGCCGTTGGATTATAATGACCAGCACTCCATTCAACTGCTGGTTGCGAGAGCCAGAGACGAGGGAGTTCAGGCGCAGGCAATGAATATGATAGACAGCCGCAGTCTGCTTATCTGTGAGGTTGCCACAACCTGGGATGCTGACCTGATCGTGATGGGTCGCGGCAAAGGTGCAGAATGGCGTTGTCTGCGCCTGGATAGCGTCAGCACCTACGTTCTGCACCATGCCCCCTGCTCAATCGTGCTGGTCGATCCGCAAACCAGAGACATTACCAACCTGCGTCAGATTCTTGTTGCGGTCGATTTCTCCGCCAGCAGCCAGGAAATCTTCCGGCAGGCGCTGAGTCTGGCGGTGCGTGTGCGGACAGCAGCGATCGCCATTAACCCCAAGACGCCCCCAGAAGCTGTCACGCCGACGATCACCCTGCTGCATGTTGGCTCCTACTTCGACCAGTATGACTACCCCGAAGCCAGGGGAAGCGTTGCCCTTAGCTGGGATTTTGGTATCCCCTACGATGATGCAGTTGAGACCGCTGCTCAGGCTATAGAGCGGGTAAAACAGACAAAACAAACCTGGGTGCGATCGCTCAAGGCACAGGCCGAGGAACATCACATCCCCGTCCAGTACCTGGAGCGCCTCGCGGAGGAAAGCGAGCCACAGGGCATCAGCCGCTTTGTCCCTCAACCCGATGCACTGCCGGGACAAACAATCTGTGACGTGGCGGCGGAACTGAATGCTGATCTGATTGTCCTGGGGTACCGCCGTGAGTGGGAGCTGAAGAAACTACTGCTGGGTAGCGTCTGCAACTACGTCACCCACTATTCGACCAGCCCCGTGATGATTGCTCGCAACTTCAAACCCAGGCTGTCTGAAGGAGCGATCGCCCTGGAGAAAGCTGCGACAAAACCACCTGAACCTGTTGCAAAGTCAACCCTTGCCACTTAAATAAATCGTCAATAAATCGTCATTAACGGAGATCATCCTATGTTTGAAAAAATCCTGGTTGCAGTCGATCCCTCCCCCACCAGCGAAGTGGTGTTCGAAAAGGCGCTCTCCCTGGCTAAACTCTCGAACGCGACGCTGATGATTGCCCACATCCTCTCTCCCTTTGAAGAAGGCTATCCGGAAATCCCCGTTTATCCCGGTGTAGACAGCTATTACCCGGTTCTCTACGAAGAGGCTGCAAAGGTTTACGCTAAGCAAGTTGAACAGTTTGCTCAGAAGAGCTTTGAGTTTGTGAAAGGTCTGACCGACCGGGCAACCGCTGAAGGAATTCCCACCGAATACACCCAGAACTCCGGTGAACCAGGACGCCTGATTTGCCAACTCGCCAATAACTGGGGCGCAGATGTAATTATTCTGGGTCGTCGAGGCCGCACCGGGCTGAGCGAGCTGGTGTTGGGTAGCGTCAGCAACTATGTGCTGCACCATGCGCCCTGCTCTGTGTTGACTGTCCAGGGTAAGGGAGGAACAGCACCGGGGGAAGTTGAGAGAGAGGAGGCGATCGCCCGTTAAGCGATTCTAAAGTAGTGACGAACTGAAGCGTTTCTGCCCGCATTGCGGGCAGAAACGCTGTTAATTGTTCACTGTGTCAGCCTCAAATTTGACAGTCCATAAGGAAGATGGATAAGATCAAAGCGTTTCAGGGGGCGAGATTCTTCCACCTTCAGGAGAAGGAAAAGCAACCGAGGAGGGTGATATGAAAAATCAGATTTCAACCCAATTTACGATTGAAACTGAGCAGGAAGAGGATGGTCGCTGGATTGCCGAGATCTCAGAAATCCCTGGTGTAATGGTTTATGGGGGGAACGAAGAAGAGGCGATCGCTCATGTACAAGCTTTAGTGTTACGAGTCATTGCTGATAAAATTGAGCATGGAGAAATCGCTTCGGGGTTAACCAGCCTCACTTTCGTTGCGGCATAGAGTCTTGGTGAAATGAGTCAGTGGTCATCTACCAAAGCTAGAAAAGTACTTGCTGCACTGGAGAAAATCGGATGGCGGGTAAAACGTCAAACCGGATCGCATAAGGTTCTGGATCGCAAGGGTTGGGAGGATTACGTCTTTGCCTTTCGGGACAGTGATGAGATTGGTGCAAAAATGCTGGCTCGTATTGCAAAAAAGACAGGATTGGAGCCGAAAGATTTATGAGGCAGTCCCTCAAGTAACTGGAGTTTTGACTATTTTTTCTGCA
>JBIKWV010000910.1:0-2912 GCA_044356135.1 Elainellaceae cyanobacterium | reverse complement strand
GTCCGCCGCCAAACGCCCCGGCAGCCACCTTTTCGCGGCGCTATAGGGAAAATAGTCAAAAGTCCAGGACTAAGTCAGCGTTTCAGAAAAAATCGGTACAAAATTAAAATTTCTGCGAAACGCTCTCTTAGAGCGCGCTTCGCGGCGTTACAGCGCTTTGTGCTGTATGAGGGAAATCGTCAAAACTCCAGTTTTAAGAAATAGGGGGAAACCTCACATTTGACCCCACTATGCGAAGGAATCAACAAGTTTATGAGATTTTCCTGACTGCTAAATTTTCCAGTGGAACACAGTTTCAGGTTGATGAACCCTTGTCTATCCGAATTCACCTATGCGTGTCTCCACTGCTGCTGTCTGTTCGCTGGCTGTGCTGGCCGCCCAAGAGTTAACTCATGGAGCGATCGCCCACGCCGCTACTTTGTCCGAATCCCCCGAACCTCAAAACCCTGTGCCCTCCGACAAACGGCTGGTGGTGGAGCTGACGCCTACCACACCAACGGTTGAAACATTAGAGACGGTACCTGCCCAATCAACCAGTTCTGCAATAGGGATTCTGGCTCGTGCCCCTCAACCCGTGGTGGCAAGTGCTGGATCTGACTCTGAAGTGATTAGCGCTATGCGCAACCCTTCAGGAAACGCTACGTCCCATAAGGTAGCAACCTCAACCGTTAAACAACTGGAGACCGCATTATCAAAACCCCAGCCGACGATTGCTCCTCCCGAAGTGCTGGCGATCGCAACCCGAACTATCAGGCCAGTGGCTACTCATCCAGGGGTCACCGCAGCTCCCGTAGTTCCAATTCCAGTTGCGGAACAGCAGGTCGCTGTCGCGCAACCCTGTAACCGTTCCGCATCTGTCCAGCTTGTGAGCTTACGCCAGGAAAACTGTCTCACCGCCCAGGTGGATTCTGCCCCTCTTCCTGGAGGATCATCACAGAATACTGCCCCTCAAAACGTAGGAACTCCAACGAATCAGGAGTTTGAAGAACTACAGCGGCAACTGCGAGAAGTCTCTACCTCGGCGGAAGATTTTGGAGACGTGTTTGGGGGGTCTCCCGCAATTACGGTGTCCAATCCCTCTGGTTTTGGAGCGGACCGCAATACCGCATTTTTGAACTTCAGCTACCAGGCCCGCACCCGCTTTGGCAATACTGCTGATGGTACAGCGGGGATCGGATTTGGAATTGGCGATGCTCGTCGCAACGTGGGGCTTCAGCTTTCTTACTCGGTCGCCAGCTTCGGGACAACGCGCGACTTTGGCACGGGTGGCTTCAATGCCAAGCTGCACCGCAATTTGGGCAATGGTCTCAGCGTGGCTCTGGGTTGGGAAGGATTTGTCACCACAGGCGAAGTAGTGGACTTCAAAGATTCAGTGTATGGTGCTGTCACACAGGTGATTCGCACCCGCCCCAATCTCAATGACCCCTTCAGCCGTATTGCCCTCACTGCTGGCCTGGGCAACGGACGCTTTCGCTCTGAATCAGATATTGCGAATAATGTGGGTTCTGTCAATGTGTTTGGCAGTGTGGCAGTGCGGGTTGCCCGTCCGGTCAGTGCGATCGTTGAGTGGACCGGGCAAGATCTGGCGCTGGGTCTGTCGATCGCCCCTTTCCGTAACGTTCCTCTGGTGATTACACCTGCGCTGCGCGATATTACGGGTGCAGGAGATGGCACTCGATTTGTGTTGGGTGCCGGAATTGCCGTTCGATTCTAGTAGTAAGAGAAGGGTGCTGTTAATTACATCAAAGGAGACTTGCCGTGCAGCACACTCACACCATAGCCCGACAATCAATTGCAACATCCCGGTGGATTGCGCCACTGCTGATCATTTCGGCGGTTCTGCTGGCACCTGAGGTTGCCCAGTCCCAGATACCGAACCTATCTGATAACACTGGCAACAACGTGTCGGATATTACGGGTAACAACGTATCGGATATTACAGGCAACATTGTCACAGATGTCCTGGGCATCGGATTCGACGAAACAAGCTTTGGCGCTGGCGCAGCCGCTCGTGCTCAGCAGCTTCTAACCCAACTGGAGCAGGCTCGCACTGCCTGCGAAGCGTCTAAAGAACGGGCAGTCGAGCAACCTCGCCGCTTTGCCAGAGGGCCTGCTGACCCTAACGAGTCCTGCCTCACTGCGGAGTGTGAGCAGTACAACCAGTTGATGCGTGAAGCTCGTGTGTTTCTAAGTAACGTTGATCGCACTCAAGAGCAGATCCGTCAACGGTTCCAGACGGCTCAGTTGTGGTAGGAGAAGAGATGATGAAATGGCGACAAGCTTTTCTGGGAATGGGGGCACTGCTGGGCGCGATCGCCAGCACTAGCCTCCCTGCACAGGCCAATGAGCAATTTAATAACAACACAATTCAGTTCGACGTGGACACTATCGTCGAGTTTGAGTTTGTCGAATCCCACGGGGCGTACCAATCCACCTTTGGAGTGGTTAACCTGGCAACGGGGGAAAAGACGCCGCTGATCAGCGAAGTGCGCCCCTCCGATCGGCCACAAGACCCCGAAGCGCCCTCTACTTACCGTACTGACACCGGACAATCAAACGACTTTGTGGGCACTCCCGGCAATGCGGTGCCTCAGCCGCTGGCAGAATTTCAGTTCAAGGCCAACACGCCCTACGCCTTCTACCTGGAGTCGTTCTATAACGGACAGTCGGCGGGGATTTTCTATTCGAGCGATCGCCGTAATCCCCAGGGCACCCAGCGGGTTCGATTCAACGGTAATACCCCCAACCTGAGCGAAGGGGGCGTGACATTGCGCTGGGATGATACGGGTTCGCTGCTGGTGATGCGTCCGGAGGAGGATCAGGATTTTGATGATTTCCTGGTGCGGGCGGGTGGACATCTGGCCTGCCAGTTGAGCAACCGCTAATGTGATGTCTGCTTGAAAACCCAGAAT
>JBIKWV010000908.1:0-2915 GCA_044356135.1 Elainellaceae cyanobacterium | reverse complement strand
CTGTTGTTGCCCGCAGTAGGCGATCCTGCTTGAGAATGCGTTCTAGATCCAACATCAGTAGCGCACCGAGTCACTGCCTGGTATTATCACCTATTTCCCAACAGGTCTAATATTCAATCATTTTTAATCAATCTATCTATGTTTGGATCATTAAACCAACAGGAGAGATTCGATTTGAGCGCGTTGATCTGAGTAGCCTTGAAAGCCCTCTCACCGAACTCATCCAACTCAGCCGACGGACAATTGGTGTTAGAGGTCGTAGTGCAACAATAGCTCTGGAGCCAACGCCTGAAGCACCTGAGCGTCACCAGAGAGAACAGCGGCAAAACCTTCAAAGGCTTTACAAACTGCTGATAGAACCGATCGCCCAATACCTACCCACCAACGAGCGCGATCGCGTCATCTTCATTCCTCAGGGCGATCTCTTCCTCGTCCCCTTTCCTGCCCTCATGGATGCCAGCGGCAAATACCTGATCGAAAAACACACCATACTCACCGCCCCCTCGATTCAAGTACTGGATCTGACGCGCCAGCAGCGCCAGCGGCTCCAGCAGACCCCACGAAATAGAGAATCGATGCTAATTGTTGGCAACCCGACGATGCCAGAAGTCTGGAATCCAGAGAGGGGCAGAAAAGAGCGCCTCGAGCCGTTAGAGGGAGCCAATCAGGAAGCAATCGAGATTGCCAGAGCATTCAACACACAACCGCTGCTGGGTGGTCAAGCAACCGAAGCGGTGGTGATACAACGGATGCAAAATGCTCGCATCATCCATCTAGCAACGCATGGACTGCTGGAGTATGGTGACCCACGTGAATCCGGGGTGCGAGATTTTCCTGGGGCGATCGCCCTCGCTCCCGATAATCAGGATGACGGGTTGCTTACCTCCTCCGAAATATACAGCATGAACCTGAACGCCGAACTGGTCGTCTTGAGCGCCTGTGACACCGGGCGGGGGACAATCACAGGTGACGGGGTGATTGGATTATCGCGTTCTTTTATGCAGGCAGGGGTTCCCAGCATTGTGGTATCGCTCTGGCAGGTGCCCGATGCCCCAACGGCTGAATTGATGACGCAGTTTTATCAGAACTTGCGGCGATCGCCCGACAAAGCGCAGGCGCTCCGGCAGGCGATGCTGACGACCATGAAACAACATCCTGAACCGCGTAACTGGGCAGCGTTCACCTTAGTTGGCGAGGCAGAGTAACCAGTAACGCCAACGGGCATTCACGAGAATGGCAGATAAACAATGCGATCCTGATACTCATTTTCTATTGAGGCGATCGCCGCCAAAATGAGTTCCTCCAAATTCTCGCCGATTCCCAGATCAGGGTTGAGAATAAAAATTCCTGGAATGTGTCGCCCCTGTGCGAGGTGTTCCGCCAGATGAACAGGCATAGAAGCACGGTTGTTGGTGACCAGCACAAATTCTGTAGCCTCACACCACAACAAAATCTCAGGATCAAGTGTGCCTTTTGGTGGGTTACCAGGGTCGCCGACCATGAGAACAGTCAGTTCAGGTTCTTGTCGTCGAAGTTGTAACAGGTAGGCACGGTCAACGTTCTCATCTAACAGGTATTTCAGCACCAGGTTTGTTCTTCATTGCGGTTCGTTCTGCCCGAAGTTGTTGCAATCGTTCGGATGCGGGGGGGGAATGACGTTTCTGTTCGTCCCGACGCTGGCGGCTTTGTTCTATCCAACGGGTTAAATATCCACCTACTGTTTTCTGGTCGTGCAGATAATATAGAATTGTCGCATAGACCTGCTCAAGCGTCAGAGTTGGGTAGGCTTCTGCAATCTCCTGGGGTGTGCGCGAGCGATGAACAAAGTCATACAGGACTGTTTCAATTCCCACACGGGTTCCCTTTACCCGAATATCATCAGGACTGAGAAAATCAAAGTAATCTTCCAGTTGCATCGGCTGCTCCAAAACGCACGAATGCTATAGTTCTAATTTCAGGATAACAGTAAATACTACGATTGCTCCTGAGCCTCGGATAGAGTGGGAACATTCAACGCCTGCTGTAATTGATCGGTGACACCGGAATCAATCGGGCTGAAGTGAGGCAGACACCGTTCATCAGAACCTTACACTCCGAGAGAGCGGGTTGTGAATAGCGACTGCCCTACACAGAAATTATTCATGCTACACAATAAACACGACAACCCTAAGGCACCACTGCAACGCCTCGAATTTCGTTGAGCAGATCCCGTGCCTGTGCGAGATTCGGTTGCAGCGATAGCGCCCGCTCCAGGGCGACGATTGCCTCATCATTCCGACCCATTAGATTTAGAGCAAGACCTTTGTAGTACCACGATAGGGCATTGTTGGGGTTGATGGCGATCGCCCGGTCAAACGACGCAACTGCTTCCGGGTAGCGTTCCAGTGCGCCCAGTACCCACCCGCGAGAGTACCAGGCGTATTCATCTTGTGGGTCGATTTGGACAGCGCGGTCGAAAGCCGTAAAAGCTTCCCCATAGCGCTCCAGCGCAGTTAGAGATACGCCCCGGTGGTACCAGGCAGAGAAGTTGTCAGCATCCAGTTTGAGGGCGCGATCGAAGGCGGTTAATGCTTCCGCTGGTTGTTTGGTTTCATTCAGGGCAATCCCCAATCCCACCCAGCCGTAGACGAGCGTATCGTTGAGTTCAACGGATTTGCGGAAAGCGGTCACGGCATCGGCATACCGCTCCAAACCGCTCAATGCAAAACCGCGTCCCATCCAGGCAACTGCGATCGTTGAATCATTTGCAATAACGCGATCGAAGGTCTTCAGCGCCTCCTCGAATTTGCCTGACCGGACCTGATCCATTCCCTGTCGAAGCAGTTCCTCAATAGAGGTGGTTTGACGCTGGGCGAAGTGCAGATAATCCATGCGTAATGCCATATTCGGTTCATCCACTGAACTGGCAGCGATCG
>JBIKWV010000909.1:0-2915 GCA_044356135.1 Elainellaceae cyanobacterium | reverse complement strand
TGGGTGGATGGGTGGATGGGTAGGAGACGAAAATCTGCGTTCATCTGCGTCCATCTGCGTTCCGGTGGGAGGGTGGATGGGTGGATGGGTGGATGGGTGGATGGGTGGATGGGTGGATGGGTGGATGGGTGGATGGGTGGATGGGTAGGGGCGCAGCATTCGGCAAACAAGTCTTGCCGCAGTCACCATAGATATAGGCCGAATGCTACGCCCACACCGATGTGACACAGTCGAAAAACCAGACCCACGCCCACACCGATGTACCGCAGTCGAAAAACCAGACCCCGTACCCCGGTAGAACGATCGCCATGCAAAGGAGCAAATTCTGCCGGAAAACGCGCGATCGCCCCTCCGCTGAACCTGATCCCGGAGCTTTAGCTCGCGATCTCATACAGCGCAAAACTTTGCGATGACAGTGTGACCTCCTCCTGGGCATTCACGACTTCTGGCAGCTTTGATCCTGGTCCCGACCATTTCGGGTCAGCGGAGTCCAGGATCTTGCGCCACTGATGGTCAGCGGCGGGAAGTTCGACGGTGATCGCCTGCTGGTTAAAGCTCATCAGACACAGCACCTGGCTGTCTTCACTCCATCTGCGCCAGTAAAAGAATCGGGTGTCTTCCTCACCAGAGGCTTCAATGTGGTTGCGATCGCGCTTCACCAGCGCCGGAATCGTGTTCCGTAAACGAATTAAATGCTGGTAAAACGACCACAGTACCCGGTGTTTGCCTTCTTTTCGGACTTCCCAGTTGAGTTTGCAGTCCACAAAGGTACCGAGCGCTTCCGGGTCGGGTGGCTCCATATCCAGATGAAAGGCGGCAAATTCCTCCTTGCGGCCTCTGCGGACAGCCTGAATTAAATCGGGGTCAGAGTGGCTGACGAAGTACATGAACGGCGTTTCTTCCCCGTACTCTTCGCCCATGAACAGCATCGGCAGGTAGGGCGAGAGAATGACTGCGCCTGCGGCCAGCTTCAGCCCTTCAAACGATGTTTTTTTGGAGAGGCGATCGCCCGGTAGGGCATTGCCAATCTGGTCGTGGTTCTGGATGCAGACGACGAACTGGTGGGGGGCGCGATCGCGGGCAGAACTACCGTGGTAGCGAGAGCGGTGGGGGGCGTAACGCCAGTCGTAGACAAAGCTGTCGCGGTAGGCTTTGGCCAGGTCTCCAATGCTGCCGTAGTCCTGGTAGTAGCCCTGGTCAGCTCCGGTGAGTAGGGCGTAGAGGGCATGGTGGAAGTCGTCGGCCCACTGCGCATCCAGGCCGTAGCCGCCCAGTTCTGCGGGACGAATCAGGCGGGCATCGTTGAGATCGCTCTCAGCAATCAGATAATGCTTGCGCCCCTGCTTAGAGGAAAAGGCATCGACGTTTTCGAAGAGTTCTAACAGAAAGTGTTTGGCCCCCAGGTCGTAGATGGCATGAGTCGCATCCAGCCGCAGCGCGTCAATGTGAAACTCCCGCAGCCAGTACAGCGCATTCTGGATGAAGAACTGACGGACCGGGAAGCTGTGGGCGCTGTCGAAGTTGATCGCGTTACCCCAGGGGGTTTGGTAGGTTTCGGTGAAATAGGGACCGAACTTACGGACGTAGCTTCCTTCGGGGCCAAAGTGGTTATAGACCACATCCAGGATGACAGAAATTCCGTGCTGGTGGCAGGCTTTCACCAGGGTCTTTAGACCATTCACACCACCGTAGGAATTCTGTGTCGCAAACAAATACACCCCGTCATAGCCCCAGTTACGAAAGGCGTGTTCTCCTTCTCCTGTTCCATCTCCCGGAAATTCTGCGACAGGCATTATCTCGATCGCATTCACGCCCAGATCGCGTAAATCTTGCAATCGTGGAATAATTGCTTCAAACGTCCCCTCTTGCGTAAATGTACCGACGTGCAGTTCATAAATGATGTAGTCCCCGAGGGGACTCCCCATCCAGCCCTGGTCAGTCCAGTGAAACCGATGCTCCACCACCTGCGAAGGCCCATGAACTCCATCTGGCTGGGAAAAAGAGGCTGGATCGGGATGCGTCTCGTGGTCTAGTTGATACCAATAGCGAGTCCCCGGTTGAATGTCGGTGGCTTCAACCTGCCAGTATCCTCCCTCTTGATGCGTCATGGGAATCAGACGCTTTTCGGGGGACAGAATTTGCAGTGATACCGTCTCGGAATTCGGTGCCCACACGGTAAACTCGCAGCGTCCATCGCCGCTGTACCAAGCGCCAATTTTCATATTTTGAAAAGAAGGTTTTGCTGCCTCAAAGGGTAATTGGCGGGGGGACGATCGCCCATCTATCCCAGGAAGGAATGCCGCCTATTCTCCGTCGAAACCAACCTACATCTGGCGGACGATGGACAGCGCATCACCCTGGATGTACTGGAACTGGACGATAAGAATGCCGCACCCGGAGTCACGATCGTCCTGTTCAAAAAAATTATGGAACTGGCCGATCTTGCGAATGACCATTGACACATGACTATTGGCATTGGGAACGTTCGGGAGGGCGTAGCATTTGCGGATGAAGTGTTGGCCGAAGCGGGATATTTCTCGCGCAAATGCTACGCCCCTACAGGGGTCACACAATTTGTCATTGAACCAAAAACTTTATCCCCTACGAAAAATCTTGTCCGCCCTTGGAGAGACGTTGGAACGGCACAGGTTTTTTAGAGTGAACATAGTAGATTCATCGGTTTATCGCTGATTTTCGTTTTCCCGGTTGTATTGCGCAAAGCTATACGCGCTATTGTTTGTTGCCGTCTTCCCACCCTACAAAGGAAGCCTTAGGGGCTTGCCATAAAATAAAATCCCAATAAAATCCCAGGTTTCGCTTGGCGCGGCTTCGCCGCGCCAAGCGAAACCTGGGATTTTATTAAACAGCCGATCCCTGATTTCTTTCCGGTACTGGCTTACAGCCAGTAATGCTCG
>JBIKWV010000906.1:0-2918 GCA_044356135.1 Elainellaceae cyanobacterium | reverse complement strand
CTCTGGTGGGGTGTTTGTGTCGGCTTTTTTTTTTTGGGGGGGGGCGCCCCCCCCCCCCCCCCCCCCCCACAACAACTAACCAAACATTTGAAACATGACCCGATTTTGAGGATTGTGCAAACTTTGCCAGAATCTTCATGATGACAGTCAATTTCTGGGAATAGTGAAGATTAGAAGTGATTTTTGCTATCCATTTGCCCCCATTTAGCATGAATACGCAATCTCCGCCGAGACCCGGTTCTGTCGTCCGATGTCGTCAGCGTCAGTGGGTTATTCTACCCTCGGATAACCCAGATATTATTCGCCTCCGCCCATTAAGCGGCAGTGAAGAGCAGATTTGTGGATTGTTTCGTCCTCTGGCACTGGAGGATCTGGAAGACGCTCAGTTCCCTTTACCCGGTGGATCTGCCGTACAGGATCACCTGGCGGCTCAGTTGCTGATGGATGCAGCACGACTGAGCCTGCGCAATGGGGCAGGGCCGTTTCGGTGCCTGGGTCGCTTGTCGGTTCGCCCTCGTCCCTACCAGATTGTGCCCTTGCTGATGGCGCTTCGGCTGGAGACAGTGCGCTTGCTTGTGGCAGATGATGTGGGGATTGGGAAAACGATCGAGGCAGGACTTGTTGCACAGGAGTTGCTCGATCGCGGCGAAGTGAAGCGGTTGGTGGTGCTGTGCCCTCCCCATCTGTGCGACCAGTGGCAGAAAGAGCTACAGGAGAAGTTTCATATCGATGCAGTGGTGGTGCGATCGGGCACCGTCAGCAAGCTGGAGCGAGGACTACCCTCTGGAGACCACCATATCTTTAGCTACTACCGTCATCTGGTGGTGAGCCTGGACTATGCCAAATCGGACAAGCGGCGAGCCAGTTTCCTGACCCACTGCCCTGACCTGGTGATTGTGGATGAGGCCCATACCTGTGCCAATCCAGGCAAGCAGAATGCGTCACAGCAGCAGCGACATCAATTGGTGAGCCAGATTGCGCAGAAGGCTGAGCAACACCTGCTGCTGCTGACCGCAACACCTCACAGCGGCATTGAAGCATCCTTTCTATCTCTACTGGGATTACTCAAGCCTGAGTTTGAAGGGCTGAACCTGGAGCGTATGGCAGAAGCTGATCGCATTCGGCTTGCGGGTCACTTCGTTCAGCGGCGGCGGGCGGACGTCAAGCTGTGGCTGGGTAATGAAACCCCTTTCCCAGAGCGGGAGCCAGTTGAGCAACCCTACAAACTATCGAAAGAGTACCGGGCACTGTTTGACGAGGTGTACAGCTTTGCCCGTGGCCTTGTAAAGACGACCACCGCAGAGATGAGCTACGCCCAGCGTCGAGGGCGCTACTGGTCGGCGCTGGCGCTGATCCGGTGTGTGATGTCCTCCCCAGCAGCAGCGATCGCCACCCTGACCCGACAGATCAGCAGCCGGGAACCGGAGAATGACGATCTGACCTTGCTGGATGAAGAGCTGATGCAGTCCTGCACCTATGACCCAACGGAGCAAGAACAGGCATCGGATGCCCAGCCGACGGTTGCGATCGAGCAGGGGCAGCAGTCCTATAAGGACTCAGAGCGGCGTAAGCTGAGAGGGTTTGTGCAGTCCGCGCAAACGCTAATGGGGGAAAAGGACGCCAAGCTCCAGTCAGCGATCGCCTCCACCACCGACCTTCTGAAGAACGGCTTCAACACCATCATCTGGTGTCGCTATATTGCCACGGCCAACTACGTGGCAGAAGCACTACAGCAGAAGCTGGAGAAGAAGGGCAGCCAGGTGCGCGTGATCGCCATCACTGGGGAGCTGTCGGAGGATGAGCGCGAGATTCGCTTGGCAGAGTTGACGCAGTATCCGCAGCGGGTGCTGGTGGCCACTGACTGTTTAAGTGAAGGTGTGAACTTGCAAGAACATTTCTCATCGGTGATTCACTATGACCTGCCCTGGAACCCGAATCGCCTGGAGCAGAGAGAGGGACGCATTGACCGCTACGGGCAGACGACTCCGGTGGTGAAAAGCTACCTGCTCTACGGCAAGGACAACCCGGTGGACGGAGCGGTATTGGACGTACTGATCCGCAAGGCAGTTCAAATCCACAAGACGCTGGGGATTACGGTGCCTGTGCCGATGGACAGCGCTACGGTTTCAGAAGCAGTGTTTAAGTCCCTGTTCGATCGCGCCAGTGACGCGGAGCAGTTGTCGTTGCTCAACCTGTTGGATGCTGAGGAATCAGCGGTGGAGCAGGTGCATCAGAGCTGGGATAGGGCCGTGGAACGGGAGAAAGTGAGCCGGACCCGCTTTGCCCAGCGATCGATCAAACCAGAGGAAGTGCAGGAGGAGCTGATCGAATCGGATCGCATCCTGGGTGATGAAAAGGATGTGGAGCGGTTTGTCCGGTCTGCCTGCGAGCGGCTGAATTCGACGCTGGTTAAGAAGAAGCAGGGGTGGCTTTTGCAATCGCCGCCGCCGTGCGTCAGGTCGCGCTTAGGGGATAAGTCCCGGTTGATTTCGTTTACCAGTCCGACACCAGAGGGCGTGGAATATGTGGGCCGTAATCATCCCCTAGTTGAGGAGCTGGCCCGACACCTGTTGGAGGAGGCGCTGGAGAATAGCAAAGATCCGGTTGCTGCCCGATGTGGGTTTACGGTGACGAGTGCCGTGAAAAAGCGCACGACGCTCCTGCTGCTGCGGCTACGTCATTTACTGGAGGGCGGCAAAGACCAGAGCCTTTTGGCTGAGGAGTGCCTGGTTGCTGGCTTTACCGGGCCACCGTCTGATCCAATCTGGCTTGAACCGGATGAGGCTCAGAACCTGTTGCAGCAGGTGGAGCCGACGGGGGATAGGCCGATCGCCATGAAGAAAATGGAGATTTCAGAACTGCTGGAGCGGATGGATGAATTGCAGGAGGATCTGGAGTTTCTGGCAAAAGAGCGATCG
>JBIKWV010000907.1:0-2918 GCA_044356135.1 Elainellaceae cyanobacterium | reverse complement strand
AAGCTCGCAGCTATATCTCGGAGGATAGCTCCCGCTATCGTCGGCCCATCGTCACCCATATTTACCGGGAAGCGATCGAGCTGTACGATCGCCATCTCTATGAAAAAGGTTCCTGCGTCTACCACATGATTCGCACCGAACTGGGTGACGACCTGTTCTTCAAAGCGATTCACACGTTTGTCAACGACAACGCCCATAAAACCGTCGAGACGGTAGATCTGCTGCGGGCGATCGAAAAAGCCACAGGCCGCAACCTGCAATTCCTGTTCGACCAGTACGTCTACCGGGGAGGCCACCCCGATTACAAGGTGGCCTACTCCTGGGACGGCGACAGCAACCTGGCAAAGGTCACTGTCACCCAGACCCAGGCTAAGGATGGCGAAACTGCCCTCAGCAGCGGCCTGTTCGACCTGAAAATCCCCATCGGCTTTGGCTATGCCAGCAACAACAGCTTCAGGGAGCTAAAAACCTTTACGGTGCGCGTCCATGAGCGGGAGCAGACCTTCTACTTCCCATTGACGGAAAAGCCCCAGTTCATTAGCTTTGACGTGGGCAACCATTTCCTCAAAACCGTCTCCCTGGAGTACCCCCTTGCAGAACTGAAGGCCCAACTCCAGCACGACCCCGACCCAATTTCCCGAATCTATGCGGCGATCGCCCTGGCTAAGAAAGGTAACCTGGAAGCCGTCAGCGCCCTGGAAAAATCCCTGACGGCAGATCCTTTCTGGGGCGTCCGCGCCGAGGTGGCTGAACAACTGTCCTCCATCAAACTGGATCAGGCGTTTGATGCGCTGGTGCAGGGACTGAAAGACCCCGAAGCCCGCGTGCGCCGCGCCGTAGTAGAATCCCTCTCCGATATCAAAACAAAAGTCAGCTACAAAGCGATCAAACCCATCGTCGAGAATGGCGACGCCAGCTACTACGTCGAAGCTGCCGCCATGCGATCGCTGGCCAATGTTGCCAGTTCCCCGGTGGTTGGCAAAACGGAGAAGGCGATCAAGCTACTGAGAAAAGTCCTGGCAGAGCGGGCAGGCTGGAACGAGACGGTGCGTGGTGGGGCGATCGCCGGACTCAGCCGCCTCAAAACCTCCGAGGAAGCCCTCGACCTGGTGCTGCAATACACCGAACGGGGCATTCCCCAACCCCTGCGGTTGGCCTCCATCCGCGCCCTGGGAGCGATCTCCAGTGGCCAGACCCCCCCTAACCTGGAACGGATTCTGGATCGCCTGCGGGAGTTAGCTGATGAGTCCTTCTTCCTGACGCAGGTGGCCGTTGTCGTCGCGCTGGGTCAGATGGAAACGGTACAGGCGATGGATGTGCTGGCTTCTTTGAGCGATCGCACTCCCGACGGTCGAGTCCGTCGCCTCGCAGAGGAAGCCATCCGCCGGGTGCAGAAGAAGGTCGGCTCCGACCGGGCGGTGAAGAAACTCCAGGATGACCTGGAGCAGGTGAAGAAGGATAACCAGGAGTTGCGCAGTCGGCTGGAGGCGCTGGAGACGAAGGGAAGTCGGTAAGCGTGAATAAGCTTGAAACCTAAAGAGCTGTTCCACCCGCGCAGCGGGTGGAACAGCTCTTTAGGTTAATTAGACTCTGGAAAATTCTAAGGTACGGCAGGCAATCGCCCCTCTCACCTCGCAATATAGGGAGACTCGATCGCAGGCAACTGTCCCGTCGAAACCAATGCCTGATGCACAGCGACCGCCATTTCCGCGCGGGTAACCGGGCGAGTTGGCTCCAGCAGCTTCGTGTTAGGGTTGCGAATCACCAGTCCCGCCTGGGTGGCAGCGGCGATCGGCCCCAGCGCGTACCGTGGGAGCTGACTGCTGTCGCTGTACTGGGCGAGAATCTGTTCTGGGTTTGCGGGGATTGGCAGTTTCAGGCCATTCACCAGCGACAGATAGAGCTGATAGCGAGGCATCGGCTGATTGGGGGCGAAGTTGCCTTCGGGATAGCCCTTCAAAAAACCACCTCGGACAGCGGCATCAATGGCGGAAAGGGCCGGAGCAGCGGCGGGGACATCGGTAAAGGAAAGCGGACTCTGAGTGTTGCTGAGGGGATAGAGTTTCTGTAACTCAATTGCATACTCTGCCCGTGTCGCAGATCGCTCTGGCTCAAACTGGTTGCCTGTGGTGCCAATGACCCCACCCCGCTGGGCTAAGGCTGCAATGAAGGGAGCGGCCCAATAGTCAGCGGGCACGTCGGAAAAGGCGATCGCAGGCGTCGTCACCGGGGGGGCTACCGGAGCGACCGGAGTCGCAGTGGTGGGAGGCACCGGAGCCGCCGGAGTCACAGTGGGAGCGACTGGAGCCGTTGGAGTCGGCACTGTGGGAGCAGGCACCACAACGGCAGGGGCAGCGCTGATGTTGGGTCTGACGGTGGGAGCGGGAGCCGTGGGAGGGGTCTGCACGGGGGCAGAGGGCAGGAGGGGGATACCACTGCCGGGGAGGGGCGTGATGTTATTGGGGCGTTCACCGGGAGATGGGGCAGGCAGGGGCGTCAGCGTGGCCGTCGGGACGGGAGCTGCCTGGGGAGTCTCTGTGAACAAGGCCCAGCCATTCGGTCTGCGGCTCAGCCCCCAAAATAAAATCGTGCCGATCGCCCCCAGGGCAACAACAACGGCAATCAGTTCATCCCATTCCCGGCGAGAGGGCTGGGGATTGGAGGGTGGCGGATTGGTCATGGGTAGAGGCAGCGTATGAATGACTATCGTTAATCTAGGGGGTCTTTTGCCCAGGACGAAGAGATATTAGCTTTTCTTCAGGCTTCGGTGCGCCACAGGAGAACCCGGTTGTTGCTGGAGTCGGCGATCGCCACCCCACTTCCTGTCCTCTGGACGCCATGTTTTGCTGGACTTCTGACTAAATTGCGCCGATTTTTGCTGAGAAGCTGACGCAGTCAGCTTCTCAGCAAAAATCGGC
>JBIKWV010000068.1:0-10467 GCA_044356135.1 Elainellaceae cyanobacterium | reverse complement strand
GAATTTGGCAACATGGGGGTGTGGGGGCTTCGCCCCCAAGCTGGGTCACACCCCCTGCCCCCTCAAGGGGGAATCACCCCTGCACCCCTTGCAAAACTATTTATTTGCTGCACTAGACTTTTTCAAGTCTGTACCAAGTAGTTACTGAAACACTCACACTATGGCTAAGCGCATTATTTACAACGAAAATGCTCGTCGCGCTCTGGAGAGGGGCATTGACATTCTGGCGGAAGCGGTTGCGGTGACGCTGGGTCCAAAAGGACGCAATGTGGTTCTGGAGAAGAAATTTGGCGCGCCTCAAATCGTCAATGATGGGGTGACCATTGCGAAAGAGATTGAGCTGGAAGACCACATTGAAAATACCGGCGTATCCTTAATCCGTCAGGCGGCTTCTAAAACCAATGATGCAGCGGGAGATGGAACCACAACGGCAACGGTTCTGGCTCACGCAATTGTCAAAGAAGGACTGCGGAATGTCGCCGCAGGGGCGAACGCGATTGAACTGAAGCGCGGCATTGATAAAGCAACGGCGTTTCTGGTGGAGAAAATCAAAGAGAATGCGCGTCCCGTGGAGGATTCTAAGGCGATCGCCCAGGTTGCCACCATCTCTGCTGGTAATGACGAAGCCGTGGGTGCGCTGATCGCAGAAGCCCTGGAAAAAGTGGGCCGTGAAGGCGTGATCTCTCTAGAAGAAGGCAAGTCTGTCACGACTGAACTGGAAGTAACCGAGGGATTGAACTTCGACAAGGGCTATATCTCACCGTACTTTGCGACTGACACTGAGCGATTAGAAGCGGTACTGGATGAGCCTTTTCTGCTGATCACCGACAAAAAGATTACGCTGGTTCAGGATCTGGTTCCCGTGCTGGAGCAGGTGGCTCGTGCAGGTCGGCCCCTGCTAATTCTGGCGGAAGATATTGAGAAAGAAGCTCTGGCCACGCTGGTGGTGAATCGTTTGCGGGGAGTGCTGAACGTGGCGGCGGTGAAGGCACCGGGGTTTGGCGATCGCCGTAAAGCCATCCTGGAAGATATCGCTATCCTCACCGGAGGACAGGTGATCACCGAAGATGCAGGACTGCGGTTGGATGCCGTCAAACTGGAGCAGTTGGGACGAGCGCGACGGGTGACCATCACCAAAGACGACACAACGCTGGTAGCCGACGGCAATGAGGCGGCGGTGAAAGCGCGGGTTGAGCAAATTCGCCGCCAGATTGAGGAAACTGATTCTTCTTACGATAAGGAGAAACTGCAGGAGCGTCTGGCAAAACTGTCGGGTGGTGTTGCAGTGGTCAAGGTTGGAGCAGCCACCGAAACCGAACTGAAAGATCGCAAGCTGCGCCTGGAAGATGCCATTAACGCGACCAAAGCGGCTGTTGAAGAAGGCATTGTTCCCGGTGGTGGCACCACGCTGGTTCACCTGGCTCCGGCGCTGGAGGACTGGGCAAAAACCAATCTGAAGGATGAGGAGTTGACCGGATCGTTGATCGTGGCGCGAGCGCTGGCGGCTCCGCTCAAGCGGATTGCCGAAAATGCTGGTCAAAACGGCGCTGTGGTCGCAGAACGGATTAAGGAGAAATCCTTTAATGTGGGCTACGACGCCGTTTCGGGCGAGTTTGTCGATCTCTTTGAGGCGGGCATTGTTGACCCCGCGAAGGTGACTCGCTCTGCCCTGCAAAACGCTGCTTCGATCGCTGGCATGGTGTTGACCACTGAGGCGATCGTGGCTGACCAACCTGAACCTAAAACTGCGGCTCCTGCAGGTTCCGGTGCGGGTGGTTTAGGTGGCGGTGACTTCGATTATTAGGGGTTCCCACCCCAGCCTTCCCCTGAGCAAGGGGAGGGCTGGATGGGGTCAGATACCTTCAGGGAAAAGCTCTCCCACATGGAGCGCCCGAAAAATCTACTCGCTCGACCATCGCCCTAATCCCTTCTGTCACCATTCCCATGTCTCACGAAATCACCGATCTATCTGCGATCGCCCTTCTAAACCATTATCGCAACCGTACCCTTTCTCCAGTTGAAGTCGTTCAGGCCACGCTGCAACGGATTGCCACCTACGAGAAATGGGTGAATGCTTTTGTGCTGGTGGATGAGGAACGGGCGATCGCGGATGCTCGCGCATCGGAAGATCGGTGGTTTCGAGGGAAACCATCGGGGATCGTGGATGGCATCCCCACCACCGTCAAAGATTTACTTCTGACACAGGGATGGCCGACGCTGCGCGGGAGCAAAGCTATTTTTCCCGACCAGGATTGGAACGATGATGCCCCTGCGGTGGCTCAATTGCGATCGCAGGGAGCTATTTTTCTGGGGAAAACCACCACCTCTGAATTTGGCTGGAAAGGTGTCACCGAATCTCCCTTAACGGGGATTACCCGCAATCCCTGGAACCTGGATCGCACGCCCGGAGGCAGTAGTGGGGGTGCAGCGGTCGCGGCTGCATTGGGATTGGGAAGCCTGCATGTCAGCACCGACGGCGGTGGTTCAACCCGGCTGCCTGCCGCTTTAACAGGTGTTTTTGGCTTCAAGCCCACCTTTGGCCGGGTGGCAGGCTATCCTTCAGCACACACCAGCACTCTGTTTCATATCGGTGCAACTACCCGCACGGTGGAGGATGCAGCGCTGTTGATGAATGCGATCGCCCATCCTGATCCCCGTGACTGGTATGCTTTGCCCGATGACCATCAGGACTATCTGCAAAATTTAGCAGCAGGCGTGTCCGGCTTGCGAATTGCTTACAGTCCTCGTCTGGGCTATGCCGAAGTTGATCCAGAAGTTGCCCAACGGGTGGAATCCGCCGTGGCTGTGCTTCGAGCGTTGGGAGCTGTTGTTGAAACGGTTGATCCAGGGTTTGAGAATCCATTTCCAACGTTTCGCATTTTCTGGATTACGGGAGCTGCAAAGCTCCTGCGATCGTTCAGTGAAGCTCAACGGGCATTGGTGGAGCCAGGGTTGCAGGCATCGGCAGAAGCGGGCGAACACATTACGCTGGAGGAATACCAGACGGCCCTGGATCACCGGGAAGCGTTGGGACGACAGATGAGCCTGTTCCACCAGAAATACGACCTGCTTCTGACCCCTACACTGCCAGTTACTGCCTTTCCCGTGGGTCATTCCTACCCGCCCTCCGACCGATATTCTGCCGGGCTTAGTTGGACGCCCTTCACCTATCCCTTTAATCTGACCCAGCAGCCAGCCGCATCCGTCCCCTGCGGTTTTACCCGTGAGGGGCTACCCGTAGGGCTACAAATTGTGGGGGCGAAGTATCAGGATGCGCTGGTTCTGAGAGCGGCAAAAGCCTACGAAACTGTTCATCCCTTCAAATTCCCAGCAAACGTTGCAAATTGAGTGAATTAGGAGCGTCATTATGAGCCTGGAGTTAAACCTGGCAGGGAAAACCGCGATCATCACCGGAGGCAGTGCAGGTATTGGGTTTGCCACCGCCAAGGCACTCTATCAGGAGGGTGTGAATGTGGCGATCGCTGCCCGCAATCCCGATCGCCTGGAGTCCGCAGTTCATACCATTCGTGAACTGCCTGGTCAGGCGAATAAAGTGATTGCCATTCGCGCCGATCTGACCCAGGCAGAGAGCATTGACACAGTTGTATCCAAAACATTAGAGACCTTTGGGCAAATCGATATTTTGATCAACAACGCTGGGTCGGCTCGTGCCGGATCGTTTCTCGATCTGAGCGATCAGACGTTTATTGATGCGTGGAACTTGAAACTTCTGGGCTATATTCGCCTGGTTAAAGCCGTCATTCCCGATCAGATTCGTCGCCGAGATGGGCGAATCGTGAATATTATCGGTGGTGCAGGCCGCACTCCCCGTCCCAATTTCCTGCCCGGAGGCACCACCAACGCGGCACTGCTGAATTTCACGCGGGGCCTTTCCAGTGAACTGGCACAGCACAACATTCGGATTAATGCGATCTCTCCCGGATTGACCGCAACCGAACGGGCTGAACAGTTGGCGCACCAGCAGGCAGAGTCGCTCCAGATTAGCGTGGAGGAATTCAAGGGGCGATCGCTCAAGGCAATTCCGCTGGGAAAACTGGTGAACCCCGAAGAGATCGCCAATCTGGCACTGTTTCTGGTTTCTGACCTTGCTGCTTCCATCACTGGAGCCGAGTTTTTGGTAGATGGGGGACAGACTCCCGGCGTTTGAGAGGATTGCGAATCACAATTAGAGCGGACTATGAATCTTGATCCATCCCATGAGATCGGAAGCGTTCTTTTTGACCAGGCGATCGCCCTGGTGGAAAAAGCGACAGGCGGAATCAGCAATATGCGTCTGGTTGCAGCACTGCTTGAGATTTGTACTTTCCTGGAGAACAGCTCCCGCACTGACGCTCCTATCGTCGCTATCGAACGTGATGTCGTTTCCCTCAATGAAGCCTATCACCTCTCTGTTCGGCGTCTAAGCTCCAGTGTGCCGGAAGGTAAATTTCAAATTATTATTACGCGAGAACTGGCATCAGGGCTAATCTATTCTCAAAATCAACTGGACTTTCCGTTACGTTCTCCAGAATCTGAGTAAATTGAGCAAAATTGATTCTGTTACTTTTTGTGTCGATTGTATCTTCGTTTACCCACATACTCCTGGAGGAGAATATACCCTGAGTTAAATCTGTGGCTATTGCTTCGGCAATTGAATAGAACAAATTTTCTTTAGGATGTGTTAGGGCTAGCGTAATATACCAAAGTTTTGTGGATAGTGCGTTACGCTAGCCCTAACACACCCACGGTTCATCAACGGTATATTCACAAATATTGTCCGGGTGATATTCAAAAAGGGTTCCGCTTTCTGTGTTGGTTCCTGTATCGGTTCTCTATCGGGTGAAGGTGGGGTGCGGGAATGAAACCTTCATAAAAAGGGTATTACCTCCTGTACTCCGGTATCTCATACGCCTGAAAAGCTCTGTAGCTATAATGCTGATTCCTTGTCATTGCTTTGTATATGTCACATCGGCTAAATCTCACACAATCCCTGCAGATTGTGTGAGTTGAAGTGCAGCGCAGATCCGAGCTGATTCCACGCTCTCCATTATTTGTTTTTGTCTGGAAATGACACACATGATCAATCAACTTTTCAATCGTACGGCTCTCCTGAGTCGCTGGCGCTTCGGGACGAGGCGCTCCTATCTATCTACCGCTGGCATATTTGTGCTTGGCGTATTCCTGAGCTTTGCGATCGCTGCCTGTACGGGTGGTCAACCAACGGCTTCTAATACCAGTCCGAGTGCTTCCACAGCCGCCAGTCCGGCACCAGCCGCCAGTTCAGCGCCAGCCGCCAGCACCCCAGTTGCACAGGATGTTGTGCGCTTTGGCTACCAGAAATCAACCATTCTGCTGAAAGCGAAAGGCACAATTGATAAACGCCTCAGCGCAGAAGGCGTGAAGGTTGAGTGGCAGGAATTCCCAGCCGGGCCACCGCTGTTAGAAGCGTTAAATGCAGGTGCTATTGACATTGGTCCAGTGGGTGAATCCCCCCCGATTTTTGCTCAGGCTGCCGGAGCCGATCTGATCTATGCGGCGGCGATCGTACCCAATCCAAAAGGTTCAGGTTTGCTGGTACGCGACGATTCGCCCGTCAAAACGGTGGCAGACCTGAAGGGCAAAAAAGTGGCTTTTGCCAAAGGGTCAAGCGCCAACTACCTGATTGTGCAGTTGCTCGAAAAAGCCGGATTGAAGTTTAGCGATATTGAACCCGCTTATCTTGCCCCTGCCGATGCCCGTGCCGCTTTTGAACAGGGCAATGTGGATGCCTGGGTCATCTGGGACCCGTTCTATGCTGCTGCCTCAACAGGGATTAAATCCCGCGTCATCGCAGATGGTGAGGGCTTGAATAAGATAGGCGGTTACTATATTGCTTCGCGCAAATTCGCAACAGAAAAGCCGAAGGTTTTGAAGGCAATTCTTGAGGAAGTACGCGATTTAGAGGACTGGTCTAGCAAAAATCGGGACGAGGTTGCGACGATATTGACCGACACCCTGAAGCTGGATGCGGCAGCGATTAAAAAAGCAACTGAACGCAGACAGTTTGGGCTGGGTCCTGTCACCGATCAAATTCTGGCGGAGCAACAAAAGGTTGCAGATGTCTATTACGGACTGAAGCTGATTCCCAAGCAGATCAGCATCAAAGATACCGTTTTGACGCCTGATCAGGTTGCTGCTTACGCTCTCAATTAAGTCTGGCGAAGCAGAGCTTGCCCATCCTGCAATTTGGCTTTCTAATAAAACCCCAGTTTTAGCGTGGCGCGGCTTAGCCGCGCCACGCTAAAACTGGGGTTTTATTTTGTGGCAAGCCCCTAAGAAACCTCAGTTCCTTGAGATCAAATTTAAGAACTCCTGCCGCGTTTTCTCCTCCTGTTGAAATGCGCCCAGCATCGCGCTGGTTACCGTCCAGGAACCGGGTTTTTGCACGCCCCGCATCACCATGCAGTAATGGGTTGCCTCAATCACCACCGCCACACCCTGGGGATTCAAAACTGTTTGAACCGCCTCTGCAATCTGGCTCGTCAGCCGCTCCTGCACCTGAAGCCGACGGGAATACATCTCAACAATGCGTGCCAGTTTACTCAGCCCCACCACTTTTTGATTGGGAATATAGACAATGTGGGCTTTTCCCAGAAACGGCAACAGGTGGTGTTCGCACAGGCTGAATAGCTGAATGTCGCGCACCAGCACCATCTCATTGTGCCCTTCATCAAACAGGGCACCGTTGACCAGCGTTTCCAGCGATTGATGGTATCCACTGGTCAAAAAGCGCATGGCTTCTGCAACCCGCTTTGGTGTTTTGAGTAACCCTTCCCGCTCAGGGTCTTCCCCAACTCCCAGAAGCATTGTTTCGACTGCCTGAGCGATCGCATCCTCTGATCCCTCTGAAGAGTCCGGCAATTTGGATGAGGTTGAGTTAAGACGACCGGGACGATTTTGCAGATTAACCATGAGTCAGTAGAAGAAATGAGAGGAATTGTTGGGGGCAAAATTGGGATTAAGCTGAGCCTCTAGAAGGTCAGGTTTTATCGGAGTGAGATAGCGCTGGTCTGGCACCGAACTAAAATACGATAAATCGATAAACATACTGTAGATATTATCATGGACGAGTGTATCGTGAGGTAACAATGGCAGAGTCCCTGTATGTCCCCGATGGCGGTGATCGCAAAACGCTCTACACCGCGCTGCTGCCCCAAATCGAGTCACTGATGGCAGCAGAATCTGACCTGATTGCCAATCTGGCAAATGTGACAGCCGTGTTGCGTCAGGCATTTGGCTTCTTCTGGGTGGGGTTCTACCGCCGCATCGGTGATGAGCTAGTGCTGGGGCCATTTCAGGGCACGCTTGCCTGTACGCGAATTCCGCTGTCTCAGGGGGTCTGTGGTGCCTGCGCCCGACAGCAAGAAACAATCATTGTCCCGGATGTAGAGCAATTTCCGGGGCATATTGCCTGTGATTCGCGATCGCGTTCTGAAATTGTCGTGCCGCTGGTTCACCAGGGTGAGGTTCAACTGGTGCTGGATATTGACAGTGATGCGCTAGACCACTTCTCTGAGGTGGATGCTGAATATCTGGAGGGGTTGATTGAATTGATCAGAAAACACCATTTTTAGGCGAAGATCACTTCAGCCAGCTTCCTCTCAATTTCATGCCTACGATCACCGTTCGCGGAATCAATCTTTACTACGAGCTTCATGGCTCAGGTGAACCCCTGCTTTTGATTCAAGGATTGGGATTGGACTGCGCGAACTGGGTTTATCAAATTCCCGTGCTGTCACAGCGGTATCAGGTGATTGTGTTTGACAATCGGGGGATCGGACGCACCGATGTGCCTGAAGGAAACTACACCACGGATGAGATGGCGGCAGAGGCGATCGCGCTCCTTGATCACCTGGAAATTCCCCAAACCCACGTTCTTGGTTTTTCAATGGGTGGCTTCATCGCACAGGTGTTGGCATTCCGTTACCCGGAGCGGGTTAAACAATTGGTGCTGGTGAGTACAGCAGCGAAACTTCCAGCAGTCACACAGCAAATTCTCCAGAGCTGGTTACGGATGCTTCAGGAAAAGGTCAGACCTGAAACCCGAATACGATCGCAGCTCCCCTGGCTGTTCACAAATCGATTCTTCGAGAATTCCCAGCAGGTAGATGAACTGATTCGACTGTCCCTCCAGTATCCCTACCCACCCACCGTAGCAGGATTTGCGGGACAGGTCGCCGCCTGCGTTGCACACGATATCCAGCAGCAACTGCACCAGATTATCGCTCCGACGCTGGTTCTGGTGGGTGCAGAGGAGAGGCTGATTCCACTGGAGCGATCGCAGTTTCTAGCGGAAAGGTTACCGAATGCTGAACTGAAAATCGTGCAGGAAGCCGGACACAATTTCTTCTGGGAGCGTCCGGAGTTGTTGAATCAAGCGATATTGCAGTTTACTCATTGATGCTCCAATTTTTCCTTGAAGTTCAATTAAATGTACATTGCAAAGTAATCATGTATTTCTGCATTCATTAACAACGTCAATTCTAGTTTTTCTTTCTCATCACTCACAGAATCATTAGCTAATAGACCCAAACTATCATCAGAAACCAGATCGCCACAGTATTGATTTGCAGGAACTGCTTGATTCATTTTTTTCGGATAACTTAGATTCAGGTTATTCATGATAGTAATAAACTGGCTGCGGCTGCGTCCGGCAAATCGTGGATTCAGCCGCTTTTCTTCACCGATACTCGAAACCGTTCGTCCTTTATAATCGTGCGCTGGATAGACCAGCGTTTCATCTGGTAGGGTAAACAATCGTTGCGTCACCACATCATAAAGTGTGCCTGCATCTCCCCCCTGAAAGTCTGTACGCCCACAGCCTCTGATCAGCAGCGCGTCTCCGGTTAACAGATGGGTGTGGTTGACCAGATAAGCAATATGGTCAGCGGTATGTCCGGGAGTAGCGATCGCCTCAACCACAACCGATCCTACCGTTAATGTTTCGCCACCGGATAGAGAGCGATCGGCTTTGGCAACGGCTGGATTCTGTGGCACCAGCACCCGACAGCCTGTCTTCTGCCGGAGTTTGCCTGCTCCGGTAATGTGATCCGCATGGAGGTGCGTTTCCAGACAATAGCGCAGGGTCAATTCCAATTCCTCTAAAATCTCCAGATCCCGATCGACCTGCTCCAGAACCGTATCCACCAGAATGGCTTCTCGCGTCCGGGAGTCGGCAATCAGATACGTATAGCTGCTGGTTTCGGGGTCAAAGAGCTGGCGAAACAGGAATGTGGATTGCGAAAGTTGGGAGCCAGTTGTCATAACGCTATCCTCTCGCTTTGAGAGCAGCACCACAGGAATCGGGCGTACTCTCACGGGTAAAGACTGCAACAAGACTTCTGATAGCGCCTGGGCCTGCCCACGCAACTCAGGCACCGCGATCGACTCCCACAAATCACCTTTTCGCGGAGTTCCAAGCGTATAGAGGAAATTAGAAGGTCTTCCACTTTGATCAATCGCTGCACCATTCGCAGCAGTATCCAATCCTAATCCCAGCAGATTGGGGCGAATCAGTCCCTGATCGCGTAAATTTGCAATCAGTGGTTGGGGCGATCGCCGATAATCCACCACAATTCCCGTACAGTTCACCACCCGATTCACCTGTAAAGCAGTTTCGGCTGCTCCTCCGCGTGGACGAACGACAACCTGAATCACATCATCTGAAACGTCATAGGACTGGATGCGTCCTGCCAGGATCGCCAATTGTCCCGAATCTTGCATCTCATCTACAATGTTTGCCACCTGCTGGGCAATGCGGTGACGATGCACATCCCAGTAGGGTGTGACGTGACGCAGAAACCGCCGCTGTTCTGTGATTGGAAGCTGCTGCCACAGTTTTTGCGTGATTGGGCGCAGAGAATCGGTGACCGCTCGCCAATCATAGCCCTGGGCGATCGCCTCTTTCACCTCAGCTCGTACCCGCCGCATTAATTCCCGGATTGTTTGAGGCGCAGTTTCTGGTGTCAGAAATGACGAATAGGGTTTGGTTGCCTGGTGCCGTTGGGGAGACAGTCCCCGGCGAGAAATCGCGTAAATCTTGCCCCGGTGCTGGCGATCGTATAACGACAGCACCATGTCTACCATCGTCAACCCTGTGCCGACCAGCAGCACCGCTGCATCGGGATCAAGGTCTGTCAGCGCATCATTTGACCAGGCGTTCCGCAAGAAATTCTGCTCTCCTGCACCGAATTGGGGAGGAGCCGCAGGTGAATTTCCCAGAGCCAGCACGACTTTCGTTGCCAGCAATGAGCGTCCACTGCGGAGAGTGACGATCGCCCCCTGACCATTGGGCTTCACCGCGATCGCCTCATCGAACACGCGCTCCATCTGGACGTAGCTGGGTGCCGTTGCTTCCGCCTCCTCCAGAATGGACTGGAGATAGAATGCGTAGACCTGTCGGGGAATGAAGGTACTGGCGTTAACCCC
>JBIKWV010000904.1:0-2920 GCA_044356135.1 Elainellaceae cyanobacterium | reverse complement strand
AAGACTAAATTTGCTGCGAAACGCTCTCTTAGAGAGCGTTTCGCAGCATCACAGGAAATAAGGGGCTTTATTAACCCGCAAAACCTTAGTTGGGTTCAGCGTTCAAGATACGCTTAATCTCGTCAGTTAATGCCTCCGGCTGCTCCAGCATCGCCAGATGACCACAGTTGGGAATCTCCATCACATTGTTGCCACACAGATCAAACAGCGGATGAAAGCTGGCCAGATGCCGCACGTACTGGGGCTGCATCACCATGTCGTTGGCACCCGCAATGAAGTGAACGGGCTGCTTTAGCCGGGAAACCACCTGGGGGAGCTGATGGACTTCGGCTTCTGTGGTCGATTCCAGCAACGCCCCCAGCGCTGCATCAGGATCGGCCAGCACCCAGTCCAGCAGCCGCTGCCGCCCCCACTGGCGAGAAATTGGCTTTGCGACATTCATCCAGGTCATCAGCAGATCAATCAATGGCAGGTAGCACAGCCAGCGGGGACGCAACTTGACCAACTGTTCCCCAGCCGCTCGAAAGCGCTCAAATTCTTCTTTCAGGTAAATTCCGCCCCCCGAGTTGACGCAAATCACGCCTTTAACCTGCTCCGGCATCTGATCTGCGGCCCAGAGCGCAATGCTGCCGCCCAGAGAATGCCCCACTAGCCAGACGTTCTCCATCTGGAGCTGTTCCAGCAGAATCGCCAGGTCGGTGGCATAGTCGGCGGGTGTAAACCCCAGAGGGGAGGGAGATTCCTGGGCCAGATCATCCGGTTGTGCCAGGTCGAGAGGAGAATCTGTCTCTGGGATTTCCGGTGGAAAGGAAGCAATCGCGCCTGTGGAGACCATCGCCAGCGATCGCTTCACCGTTGCTTTCTTCTGTTGTTTTGACGGCGTTTGCGTCTGAGAGTCACCAAAACCACGCAGATCATAGGTGAGACACTGATACTCCGGTGCGAGGCGCTCTACAACAAGCCGCCAATACGCACGGCTGAGGAGCCAGCCATGCAAAAACACGAGAGCTGTGGAGGAATGGGTTGGGGCGGTTCGCTCATAAGCATGAGGAACGCCTCGCACATTAATTTTGCTCACCATAACTCTATCGTATCCCGAAGGGGTGCTACCCGTGGAGGGGGGGAAGAGTGAGCATTATCAGGCCACCCTAATGCTCAAAGATGTTGGGGTACTGCAACAAATCCAGTGCCACAATCGTGGGCAGGCAGGAAAAACAGCCCTGGGCCAGCTCCCATCGGTCTTCCCGTTTCAGCATCTCAATCAGCTTCAGCCGTGCCCTCAGCAGGTAGCGCACATCGTTGGCCGCGTAGCGCAGTTGCTCTGGAGAAAGGTTGGCTGCATTCCCCCAGTCCGAACTCTGGGCGGTCTTGTCCAGCTCAATCCCCTCCAGCTCCAGCAGCAAATCCTTAAGGCCGTGCTTGGGTGTGTAAGTCCGGGCCAGTTTGCTGGCAATCTTGCTGCAAAACACAGGACAGGTTTGAATACCCAGATGGTGTCGCATCGTAGCAATGTCAAACCGGGCAAAGTGGAAGACTTTGGTAATCGCCTCTGCTTCCATCAGCTTCTTTAAATTGGGCGCTTCCGTCTGCCCCTTGAGAATCTTCACAACGCTGACGTGATCCTGCTCATCGCAGAGCTGCACTAGACAGAGGCGATCGCGCTGGGGTAGCAGTCCCATGGTCTCGGTATCAACGGCGATCGCCTCTGCCTGCATGTATTCTGCAAGCGCTTCGTCGGGGAGATCGCGATCGAAGATCTGGAAGTCGGAGAGGGGCATTGGGAGGTGGATGGGTGGATGAGTAGATGGGTGGATGGGTAGGGGTTTAGCATTCGGGTCAATCAGTTCTGGCGAAGTCACAGGGTGTAATACCCGAATGCTAAACCCCTACGAGAGGGTGGATGAGTTTTCCAGTTCTATAACAGTTCGACCAGAGCGGTGCATCAGCCTTGTGGGGCGGGCATCTTGCCTGCCCGGTCTTCTGGGGAGACAAGATGCCCGCCCCACAGGGAATGAAGCCTTTGTGATTGCACTAATCTAATCGTGTCGAACCACTAAAGGTTGTTTAGCTGATGCAACCGATTTAGCCCAGATTCAGGTGTTTGATGACAGTTTGAACATCTTTGTCACCCCGACCGGAGCAGTTGATCACAATGCGGGGACTGCCGCTGAGCTGGGGGCAGAGGGTGTCGAGGAAGGCGATCGCATGGGACGTTTCCAGGGCTGGAATAATCCCCTCTAACCTGGATAGCATCTGGAACCCTTCCAGCGCCTGCTGGTCGGTGACGCTGAAGTATTCGGCCCGTCCAGCATCCTTAAGGTAGCTATGTTCTGGTCCCACACCGGGGTAGTCCAGACCAGCACTGATGGAGTGGGGTTCGATCACCTGACCATCCTGGTCTTGCAGCAGGTAGCTCATGGCACCGTGCAGCACACCCACCCGTCCACGGGTCAGGGTGGCGGCATGTTTCTCGGAATCAACGCCTTCGCCGCCCGCTTCAATGCCAATCATCCGCACTGAAGACTCTTCGACGAATTCATGGAACAGCCCCATCGCGTTGGAACCGCCACCAATGCAGGCCAGCAGAATATCCGGCAGGCAACCCCATTTCTCAAGGCACTGTTGCCGTGTTTCCTGACCAATGATTGCCTGGAAGTCGCGCACGATCATCGGATAGGGATGTGGCCCTGCCACGGAACCCAGGATGTAGTGCGTCGTTTCAACGTTCGTCACCCAGTCCCGAATTGCCTCAGAGGTGGCATCCTTCAGGGTGCCTGTTCCTGATGCCACCGGACGCACTTCTGCTCCCATCAGCCGCATCCGGAATACGTTGAGCGACTGCCGTTCCATGTCATGTACACCCATGTAGATGATGCACTGCAACCCAAACCGGGCGCACACCGTCGCCGTTGCCACTCCG
>JBIKWV010000905.1:0-2920 GCA_044356135.1 Elainellaceae cyanobacterium | reverse complement strand
CCAGTACTGTTATAGATTCCTATTGCGTTTCTCGCTCTAGTGAAGTACAGATCTTTGAGAGAGAGCCGCACGGAGCGCGGCTCTCTCTCAAAGATCTGTACCTTATCCAGGCGCGAAGCGCTATATTTTCTTCCTTGCGGGCGTTCCTCGTTTTGTTACGCATCAGCAATTCTCACTTGAAGTCGGTAGGCACGATGAAGCTGCCCCCCTAAAAGCCGTACCGCCCGCTGCGCCGACGATACAGCTTTTGGGGTTTTAACTTTTCCCACACCCGCTGACTGAAAAACAGATATAGACGATTGATTGTCCCCCCCAGGAATTGTATGGTTGACAGTAGTGACAAGCTGTAGACCACACAAACTTAAGGATGGGAAATTGGGATGGGACGAGTAGGGGTGTTGCTGCTAAACCTGGGGGGGCCAGACAAATTAGAGGATGTTCGTCCTTTTTTATATAACTTATTTGCTGATCCAGAAATTATTCGATTGCCATCTCCCTTGTTGCAGGCTCCTTTGGCTTGGCTAATTTCTACGCTGCGCACTAAAAAGTCCCAGGAAAATTACCGAAAAATTGGGGGAGGGTCCCCGCTGCGGCGAATTACGGAGGCTCAAGCCCAGGCGCTACAACAGCAGTTGCAGCAGAATGGATATGCGGTCAAGGTTTACATCGCCATGCGCTACTGGCATCCGTTCACCGAAGCCGCGATCGCCCAAATCAAGCGAGATCATCTGGATGAATTGGTGATTTTGCCCTTGTATCCCCAATTTTCCATTAGTACCAGTGGTTCCAGCTTCCGTCTCCTGGAACGCCTCTGGAATGCGGATCCCGAATTGCAAAACCTTAAATATACGATTGTGCCTTCCTGGTATAAGCATACGGGCTACCTGCAAGCCATGGCCGATCTGATTGAACGAACGATCGCCCAGGTTCCTCATCCCAGTCAGGCCCATATCTTTTTCAGTGCGCATGGAGTACCCGTCAGCTACGTTGAAGAAGCGGGTGATCCTTACCAGAAAGAGATGGAGGACTGTACCGCCTTGATCATGAAACGACTGAATCGTCCCCATGCCTATACGCTGGCGTATCAAAGTCGAGTAGGGCCAGTAGAATGGTTGCAACCTTATACAGATGAGGCGATCGAGCGCCTTGCCCACAGCGGAGTCAAAGAATTGGTGGTAGTTCCGATTAGCTTTGTCTCAGAACACATCGAAACCCTCGAAGAAATCGATATGGAGTATCGGGAGTTGGCAGAAGCCGCAGGGATTGAGACCTTTGCGCGAGTGCCCGCTCCCGATGCTGATCCAGCCTTTATTCAGGCGTTGGCAGATCTCGTGGTTCAGGCGCTGAACGAACCACCGATTTCCTTCTCGGACACGCTCCACCCAGAACCGAACCTCAAGCATTATCCCCCAAGCCCCTGGGCATGGGGGTTGACTCCTTCCGCCGAAGTCTGGAATGGGCGGTTAGCCATGCTGGGACTTGTGGCAGTATTATGCGAACTGTGGTTAGGACAGGGACCACTCCATGCCGTTGGGTTACTATAATCCACTCGTTTACGAAGCCAATTGTTAAAACGTTGTTATATGCAAGCATCATTGCGCATTCACCAAAATCCTTTAATTCGCCAGTTAGCAGACTGCATTGAAGATGTATGGCAAAATCATTTGAAACTGTCACCTTTCTCCGTTCCAGAAGGTTTGGGCTATGTTGAGGGTGCGCTGGAGGGGGAAAAGCTGGTGATCGAAAATCACTGCTACCAGACGCCGCAATTTCGCAAACTGCATCTGGAACTCGCTCAGGTTGGGACTGGTTTAGATATTTTGCACTGTGTCATGTTCCCCAGGCCCCAATATGCACTCCCCATTTTTGGAGCCGATCTGGTGGGTGGTCGGGGTGGGGCGATTAGTGCCGCGATCGCGGATTTGTCTCCGGTCAATGCGGAGCGATCGTTGCCAGCCCACTATCAACAAGCCCTGACAGCCCTTGCGCCCCTATCTTTTTCCCAACCCCGTGCCTTACCGGAATGGGCAGATATCTTTTCCGAGTTTTGTCTGTTTGTGCGTCCCATTGGGGTAGAGGAAGAAGCCGCATTTCTCCAGCGTGTCCGAGAGTTTTTGACCATTCATTGCCAAATTGCCAGCATAGAGCCACCCCTAACGTCTGACCTGGAGGTTGCTGGTGCGATCGCCGCACAGCAGTATTACTGCACCAAACAGCAACAAAATGATAAAACCCGTCGAGTCCTGGAGAAATCTTTTGGCGCAGAGTGGGCTGATCGATATATGACCACAATGCTGTTTGATGTCTTAACATGATTCCTTTAATCCAGAGGCATCTGCATGAGCCACCCAAACCTGGAACACATTTCGGCTCAGTTACAAAGCTCGCAGGTCAAGGACCGGGTTTTGGCAATGATTGAGCTGCAAAAAGAAACGATGCCTGTCGAGAACGCACTGCCCTTGATCAAGCAAGCCCTATTAGATGGGAATATTCAGGTGCGAGGCATGGCAGCGTTTTCACTGGGAATCAAGCCATCGCCTGAAAATCTGGAGATCCTGGTACAGATTCTGGACACCGACTCGGATCACAACATGCGGGCGATCGCCGCCGGGGCATTGGGCTATTTAGCCGATCAACGGGCACTGACATCTCTCCGCCATGCGTTCTACGAAGATACCCACTGGTTGGTGCAATTTAGTGCGGCGGTAGCGTTGGGAAATTTACAAGGTAGTCAAGCAAAAGCCGTATTATTGGAAGCCCTTGATAGTCCCAATACCCTGTTACAGGAAGCCGGCATCATGGCATTGGGGGAAATTGGAGCCATTGATGTACTGGAGCGCCTCTTGCCCTTTGCCCACTCTAAAGACTGGATGATCCGGAGGCATTTAGCCGAAGCGTTGGGGAATTTTGACGATGTTCG
>JBIKWV010000903.1:0-2921 GCA_044356135.1 Elainellaceae cyanobacterium | reverse complement strand
TGGCGCGGCTTCGCCGCGCCAGGTGAAAACTGGGATTTTACTGGGATTTTATTTTATGGCAAGCCCCTTAATTCGTTCACGATCCTAAGTAAAATCATTCTGGTTCCCCCAGGCGGTAGAATGAATTCTGACGGATTGTAACGCCTGTCCCTCTAGCGCGAACTTCTATGTCTTTCCCCTTTGTTCTTTTGCTCTACGCAGCCCTGGGTGGCGCATATCTGGTTGTGCTTCCCGCTCTGGTTTTTCTATACCTCAAGCAACGCTGGTACGTGGCAAGCTCGATCGAGCGGCTGTTAATGTACTTCATGGTGTTTTTCTCCTTTCCAGGGCTATTGCTGCTCAGCCCATTCCTCAACTTCCGTCCACAGAAGCGTGAGCTTCAGGCTTAATAGTTGAGACAGATCTGTGCGACGAATTGACGCCATTGGAATTGGTCTGGGAGTATTTGCAGCAGGTGGAGTCCTCTACCTGCTGTTCCAGTTTGCTGGATTCGATCCGACCAATGCGGGACTCTGGACACAGCTCCTGCTAATTCTGGGTTTGCTGGGGTGGGTCGCAACCTACCTGTTTCGTGCCGTCACCCAGAATATGACCTATAACCAGCAGCTCAAGGACTACGAGGAAGCAGTGCTACAAAAGCGTCTGGAAGAACTGACCCCCGAAGAACTGGAAAAGCTCCAGGCAGAAATCGAGATGGAGCGGGAGAAGGGAAAATCCGAAAGTTAGGGATCTGCTGTTGAATAAAACCCCAGTTTTCACTTGGCGCGGCAAAGCCGCGCCAAGTGAAAACTGGGGTTTTAATAGGGAGCCGGATGAAGTTCCTCTCCCGCTGGGAGAGGGATTTAGCGATTATCTTGCTTGTCACCCCCTGTTGCCGCAGGCTCACCTCGTTTCCAGGCAGAGCCTGGGAACGGGCTTCTGGAGGCTCTGCCTCCTGCTTAACGATGGAGGCAGAGCCTCCGGTTTGCATTCCACGCCGGAGGCATGGAACGAGGACGTTCCTCTCCCGCTGGGAGAGAGATTTAGGGTGAGGGCTACAAGAGCGAGATGCTGTCCTTCGGCTTCGCTCAGGGTGGCACAGCTTTTGGGGTTTCGACTTTTTCCACGCCCAGTTATTTACTGGACTTTTGACTAAATTGCGCCGATTTTTCCTGAAACGCTGACTGCGTCAGCGTTTCAGGAAAAATCGGCGCTAAAATTAAATATGCCGCGAAACGCTCTCTAAGAGAGCGTTTCGCGGCATTGTGGAGAAAATGTCAAAACTCCAGTTACTTACCAGTGGCGGAATTGATGTAGGATGCGTTAGCGCAGCGTAACGCATGACTCTGAGTTGAGGTGTTACGGCTACCGTCTAATACATCTTACGAACTCCAAAGTTTTTCATTGTACTCGTCTCATGGTTTCTGTTTCTGACTGTATGGAAGCGCTGCGCGATCGCGGCCAGTGCGCATTGATTCCCTTTATCACCGCAGGCGATCCCGATCTAAAAACCACTGCCGAAGCCCTGCGGATTCTCGATCGCAGTGGTGCAGACCTGATCGAACTGGGAGTCCCCTACTCTGACCCACTGGCGGATGGCCCCGTTATTCAGGCAGCGGCCACTCGTGCCTTGCAGCAAGGGACGAAGTTAGAAACCGTACTGGAAATGGTGCGCGAGGTTGCGCCAACGATCAAGGCACCAATTATTCTCTTCACCTATTACAACCCCATTCTGAACCGGGGCATCGAGACGTTTTTGCAGGAGATTGCTGAGGCAGGGGTGAAGGGCCTGGTGGTGCCTGACCTGCCACTGGAAGAGGTCGAGGTGATACTGAAACCAGCGGCGATCGCAGGGATCGAAATTATTTTACTGGTGGCTCCCACCACACCCACGGATCGAATTGAGGCGATCGCCCGTCAGTCCCAGGGATTCATCTACCTGGTCAGCGTCACCGGGGTAACGGGAATTCGCTCTGAACTGGAAACCCGAGTGTACGATCTGCTGACGGAACTGCGCGGTGTAACGGATAAGGCCATCGGCGTTGGCTTTGGTATCTCTCAGCCCGGTCATGCGCGGCAGGTAATGGAATGGGGCGCGGACGCGGTGATTGTTGGCAGTGCCTTTGTCAAACGGTTGGCGGAGGGTGAACCACATCAGGGGTTAGAGGCGATCGAAGTTTTCTGCCGCAATTTGAAAGCGTCAATCAGTGAAGCATAAGCCAAAGAAGCAGCAAGGAACTTTTATTCTGCTTGCGACAGCAGCTCTCGCAACTGCGCACGGTTAATTTTTCCCTGAGCATTTCGCGGCATTTCGTCCAGTGCGATCCAGCGTTTGGGTTGCTTGTAGCGACTGAGCTGACCCCGAATTGCCTGCGCAATAACTTCCGCTGAACTGGTTGAAGTTGCAGGCACGTAGGCCGCTGCAACGATTTCTCCCCAGTGGCGATCGCTCACCCCCACAACGCACACATCCTGCACCTGTCCGGTCGCCCGAATCGCAGCCTCTACTTCGGCTGGGAAAACATTTTCACCACCCGTGATGATCTTGTCGCTGCTGCGTCCGACGATGTGGAGTTCTCCGGCATCGTCAAAGTAGCCCAGGTCATCGGGGTGGAAAGTGCCGTGGAAGAAGCGATCGGGGTAGTAGCCGAGGGCGAGGGAGGAGGTTTGAATTTGGAGGGGGAACGGGGTGGATGGGGGGATGGGGGGATGAGTGGAGCTTTCGACAGGCTCAAGACCAGGGTGAATGGGCACTGCCCTGAGCGGGTCGAAGGGTGGAGCTTTCGACCCGCTCAAGACCAGGGTGGATGGGGTGGGGCGCGGCATCTGGTGGGTGGAGTCTGTTGTTGCACCAACATTTTTCTGCTGAGTGCTGCATCCCTTTGGGGGGAGAACAGTAGTGTCAGGGGCATCCGTTTGGGTGAAGGTGATATAGGTGTGGG
>JBIKWV010000902.1:0-2924 GCA_044356135.1 Elainellaceae cyanobacterium | reverse complement strand
CATCTGTCGGCAGCATTGCAGATCTACAATCGCCCCAGCCTGATCCCTCACGAAGTGACTCACTCAGCATTCAGTGAGGTGCAGAGCCAGCAACTCTGGGCACAAACAATCCTGAAGATCGCTCAGGAACAAGTTTCTTCTGCTAAAGCAGCAGACTGGGCGATCGACCAAATCAAAACGATCTGGACGCAATGGGAGAAGCCAGTATGAAGCAATGGTTTAACAGAAGTCTACTCACACAGCTTGTCGGCTATTTCTCAGTCCTATCGCTGGTCACCGTCGGTGCTGTCTCCATTGGTTCCTACTTTCAGGGGCGGGCGTCCTTAGAAAAGGAAGTCATCAATCGACTCACCGTTGCGACTCAACTCAAGGCTTACCAGCTCGACAAATGGGTCGAGTCGCAGTTGCGCGATGTTGTCCTGTTGAGCAAGGAATCGACGATTCAAGCAGCGATCAATACGCTGTTGACCACGGAGCCAGGTCAACCTGAGTTTCAACAGGCGTATGCGCAACTGAGAAGACATGTTGACAGCATTACCGAAATCAAGCCAAACCTCCGGAGTATTCGCATTACTCGCAACAGTGGGTTTGTCGTTTTTGCATCCGATGATCCCAAACTGGAGGGTTCCTATCGCCCTCTGGGAGCACCCGCAACGTTTTTTACCCGTGACCGGATTAACGTTGTTATCCCCAGTTTTTATATCTCTCAAAAAACGAACAAATCAGCGATTACCGTTGCCACCCCGATTAACGACGAGAAAGGTGTACGCATGGCGGCATTGGTTGCCGATCTGGATCTGGATGAAGTCGATACCCTGATCCGGGACAATACAGGACTGGGAGAGACTGCTGAAACCTATTTAGTTGGATTGGCAAAAAACGAGACGATTTTCATTGCCAAGCAAGGCTCGTCACCCTCTGGGGGAAAGGTAACGAGCGCAGGCATTGAGCGGGCGATGAGCAAACAGAACGGCTTCGGTCAATATACGAATTACGCCGGAGTTCCTGTCGTGGGGGTATACCGATGGCTCCCCGAACAGAACCTCGCACTGATGGCCGAAATCACTCAGGCGCAAGCCTTTCTGCCTGCCGATCGTCTGGCCAGAAGCATTCTGGTCATCGGCGCACTCTCCTCAGGGTTGTTGCTAGTGACGGTTTATCTCCTATCTCGACGGATTACCAGACCGATCCTGGCGATCGGCGATGCAGCGTCTCGTCTGGCCGAGGGCGATCTGAACCAGACAGCTCCAGTCCTTACCCAGGATGAAGTCGGCGTACTGGCCCAGACCTTTAACAAGATGGCTGGACAGCTCAAAGCATCCTTTGAAACGCTGGAACAGCGGGTGGAGGAGCGCACGATTGAATTGGCCCAGGCAAAACAGCAGGCCGATTCAGCCAACCAGGCAAAAAGTGAGTTCCTCGCGAATATGAGCCATGAGCTACGCACGCCGCTCAACGGCATCCTGGGCTACGCGCAAATTCTTCAGCGCAGCGAACCCCTGACGGAGCGGGGACGCACCGGCATTGACGTGATTTATCAGTGTGGTTCCCATCTGCTGACACTGATCAACGATGTGCTTGACCTTTCCAAAATTGAAGCCCGTAAACTGGAGCTGCATCCTACGCCTCTGCACCTGCCTTCATTCCTGCATAGCGTGGTGGAGATCAGCAGTGTGCGGGCAGAGCAGAAGGGTATTAGCTTTGAATTTCTCTTCGATGAGACCCTACCTGTAGGCGTTTCTGCGGATGAAAAGCGGCTGCGCCAGGTACTGATCAATCTCCTGGGCAACGCCATCAAGTTTACCGATCAGGGCGGCGTTACTTTTACAGTGGAGCAAGTCCAGGAGGCAGACGCTTCACCCAGTGCTGCAAAAATTCGCTTTGCAGTCACAGACACGGGTGTTGGCATGACGCAGGAACAGGTCGAGAAAATCTTCCTGCCGTTTGAACAGGTGGGAGATACAAAGAAGCAGGCCGAGGGAACTGGATTGGGTCTGGCCATCAGTAACAGGATCATCTCGCTGATGCACAGTGAGATCCATGTCCAGAGTACCCCTGGTGCAGGCAGCACCTTCTCGTTTACCGTCGAACTACCCGAGGCAGACCATTGGGCAACCTCAGCAAGAACAGTGCAGCAAAAAGCGATCGCCAACTATGAAGGCCAACGGCGCAAGATCCTGGTGATCGACGATCGCTGGGAGAACCGATCGGTGTTGTGTAATCTGCTGGCACCCATTGGTTTTGAGATGATTGAGGCCAACAATGGACAGGAAGGGATTGAGCAGGTGCTGCATGAGTCTCCGGATCTGGTCATCACTGATCTGGCCATGCCCGTGATGGATGGCTTCGAGTTTTTAAGTAAAGTAAGATCGCACCCCAAACTGCAAGATCTGATTGTCCTGGTTTCGTCGGCCAGCGTGTTTGAGATCGATCGCTTCAAGAGCATCGACGCAGGTGGAAACGACTTTCTACCCAAGCCCGTACAGGCAGAAGTGTTACTGGAGCAACTCCAGAAATATCTGAACCTGAACTGGATTTACATAGAGAACAGTGGCGACAATCCTCAAAGGATTGAGTCCAAAGAGCTGCATCCACCAACGATAGAAATCCTCAACCAGATGCTGGCACTGATCAAGGTTGGCGATATCCACGGGGTTGTCGAGGTCGCTCAGCAAGCTGAAGACAGCGACAATGCAACCTTTATGCGGGAGATTACTCGACTCGCAAATGCTTTTGAACTGAAAAAACTCCAGAGTTTAATCCAGAAGTTTATAAGTAGATAGGCGCGATTAAGCTTGAAACCCAAAAAGCTGTTCCGCCCTTCGACTTCGCTCAGGGCGGAACAGCTTTTTGGGTTTCGACTTTTTCCATACCCACCTACTTACTGGACTTTTGACTATTTTTTCTATAATGCGGCGAAACGC
>JBIKWV010000901.1:0-2927 GCA_044356135.1 Elainellaceae cyanobacterium | reverse complement strand
CATCCACCCCCTCACCCATCCACCCCCACACCCATCCACCCATCTACCTCAATGAAAGTTGAACTCCAGCACATCTCCAAACGGTTCGGCTCTGTTCACGCGAATGATGATGTTTCTCTTTTGGTAGAAGCGGGTAGTGTACAGGGTCTACTGGGGGAGAATGGTGCCGGGAAAAGTACCCTGGTCAAAGTGCTGAGCGGCTTCATTTGGCGTGACTCAGGGCAGATTTTGCTGGATGGCAGACCCGTCGAGATCAAAACCCCGGCGGACGCGATTCGCGCAGGGATTGGGATGCTGCACCAGGATCCGCTGGACTTTCCGCCGCTGTCGGTGCTGGACAATTTTCTGGCGGGGAAATCGGGGTCACTCTTCTTCAACCGTAAGCAAGCGATCCGGGAGTTTCGGCAACTGGCGGCGCAGTTCAACTTTGACCTGGATGTCAACGCGGAGGTGGGCGATCTCACTGTGGGAGAACGTCAGCAGTTAGAAATCCTGCGGCTGCTGTCTCTGGGGGTGAATACGCTGATTCTTGATGAACCGACAACGGGCATCTCTGTTTCCCAGAAGGAGGCGCTGTTCGCGGCGGCCCGTCAACTGGCCGACCAGGGGAAATCAGTAATCTTTGTGTCGCACAAGCTGGAGGACGTGAATGCGTTGTGCGATCGCGTTACCGTCATGCGCCAGGGAAAGGTGGCAGGCAATCTTCCCGTTCCCTGCTCCGATGCACAGTTGATTGATCTGATTTTTGGCAAGGAACTGGCACCACCCATCAAGCCCAAAACCTCCCAGAACGGGATTGCGCTGGCCTTGAAACAGGTCACTCTGAGCAGCGATCGCCTCAAGCTGGATCTGGGCGATCTCGCCGTTTGCAAAGGTGAGGTCATTGGTCTGGCCGGACTGGAGGGCAGCGGCCAGCAGTTGATGTTGCAGATGTGTGCGGGACTCCTGATGCCTGACAGTGGCACCCTGCTGTTGGAAGATATTGACCTTACCCGTCGGCCCTACCCCGAATTTCTGGCGGCGGGGGTGGGCTACTTACCCGCAGACCGACTACGCGAGGGCTTGATTAGCGGTCTTTCGATTCACGAACACGTTGCCTTGAGAACCCCGCCAACGGGCTGGCTGATCGACTGGAAGGCCGCGATGGATCAGTCTCACCAGGCGATCGCTCTGTTCAACATTCGGGGCAAGCCCCACACTCGCGTGGAACGGCTCTCCGGGGGAAACCAGCAGCGCACCCAGTTGGCTCTCATGCCCGTTCCCCTGAACTTGCTCCTGATGGAGCACCCGACGCGGGGATTAGATATTGAGTCCACGCTGTGGGTGTGGCAGCAGCTAATCGCCCGCTGTGAGGGAGGAACAGCGATTCTGTTCATGTCCTCTGACCTGGACGAGATCATGCAGTACAGCGATCGCGTCATTGTTTTCAGCGGCGGTCAGGTTTCGGAACCGATCAACGTGGAAGACCTGACGGTTGATCGGTTAGGTCAAATGATTGGCGGTCGATTCAGCCATGCTCCGACAGGACTGGAAGTGCCCTGATGAAGAGGGGCGAGGCGGAGCCTCTTCCCCCTTCTAAAATTTAGTAAGCCACGAATTTCTCCGAGCGCACCCGCTCTGGTCTTGCCCCCAACAGCAGCGCTGTATCCAGGAGTCGATCAACGCGATCGCCCACCGCACAAATATCCACCTCTACTCTTTGCCAGTCGATGGGCTGAGACATCAGGGCAGTCTCCGGGCGCTGCTGAGTGACGGGGATATAGGTAAAGGTGGGGCATGCCTGCTGGAGCGATCGCCAGTGTTCTCCATAAGGTAACTGATCCGGTGTTTCGGGATTGATCTGCATCAGAACGACTGGCTGCTCAAAGCCCGCTTCATGCAGCCAGTCCAGATGGCTCTTGAGTGGCGCAATGCCTGACCCCTCCGCAATGTACACGCGAGGGCGCGCAGGCAGGCGATCGAGGGTCAGCAGACCGTAGGGAGAACGCAGGGCAATTGTGCCGCCAATGGGCAAATCCTGCACCCAGGCAGATCCCCAACCCACGCGGGAGACACATAGTTCGACCTGGGGACACTGGGAGGGGGAGGAGGCGATCGAGTAAATTTTGGTAAATTCTTTGCCGTTTCGCACCAGTTTCACCCAGACTGACTGACCCGGTAGAAAGCGAAACGTGGGTTGATCGAGCTGGAGGCGAATCGACTTAATGGTGGGCGTGAGCCAGACAGACGATAGGATGGTTCCCACACAGTCCATCGTCTGCGGGGGCCGCAGAATGTCTAAACTTTGCATCGTGATCCTTTCCCGTGCATCGCGGGCAGTGGGCAAAATTAGACCTGGCGGGCATTCTGACTTGGGGATATCCCCTTCACAGTTGCGGCACAGCGCCGGATTTTCACCGGACTTTCCCCAGGTTGCAGCCTTGTTTTTCAACACACCACAACCCTATCTGGTCTGATCCCCCAGACAACCAGAGTCGCTCTGGCATTGTACCCTGAAGAGAAATGGGCGTTGCTGATTTGAAATATGATTTTTTGATTGTGTGGCGCGCTCCGCGCGCCGCACAATCAAAAAATCATATCTGGATTAAGCAACGCCGAGAAATGCTTTGAGGGAAAGAAGCGTGACTCAAGACGGCTGGTATATTATCAAGCGCACCGAAGGGCACTGTGAGATTAAGCCTGCTGCTGAAGTACAGGCCAATGTGCCCCAGACTGAACCAATTGAGGAGCAGTGGGGGCCGTTTGCTTCGCAGGGGGAGGCGATCGCTCGTCGGGTCGGCCTGATTCGTGCCGGGAAGTGTCGTCCAGTCTAAAAAAGCGCAGTGATGCCGCGCTTTCTGACTGTGAATTTTGGGCAGGAGCCTCACTTCGTGAGGCTCCTGCCTAGAATTTACTGGACTTTTGACTAAATTGCGCCGATTTTCTCC
>JBIKWV010000900.1:0-2930 GCA_044356135.1 Elainellaceae cyanobacterium | reverse complement strand
TTCTATCACCGATCTAATACTCCCGATCCGCTGTTCCCCATTGCCAATCCTCTATCGCCAATTTCCTACCCACCCCCGCTACCCTTCCACCGTACAAACGTTCCACGGAACGCCTCTACCCATCCACCCATCCACCGTACAGACGTTCCACGGAACATCTCTACCCCTCTACCCATCCACCCCTCTACCCCTCTACCCCTCTACCCCTCTACCCCTCCACCGTACAAACGTTCCACGGAACGCCTCTACCCATCCACCCATCCACCCATCCACCCATCCACCCATCCACCCCTCACCGAATCACCATGCTGCATCCCCGCTCTTATTCACATCCGATCGTCCGATGGCTGGTTGAAACTGTCCCAAATACCTTCAACTCTGTCTTGCAGTGGCTGAATCGCAGTCAGTTATTTCTGCTGGTGGCGGCAATGCTACTGCTGATTTTGCCTCTGATCACGGCGCGGCCCAGCCTCTGGCAGCAGACCGGAATTGTGGTGGTGCTGGTGCTGGTGGGGCGGGGGGTGATGTATCTGGAGCAAAAGGATATTGATCGGCGATCGCGCGAGGGACTACACCTATTCCTGATGATGATGAGCGTGATCGCCACGCTGCGGTATTTCTACTACCGGACAGCCTACACGCTGAATTTGAACCACTGGGTGGAAGCCAGCTTTAGTTTGCTGCTCTACATGGCAGAACTGTATGGAATTTTGACGCTGTTTCTGGCGTACTTTCAGACAGTGAAGATTCGCGATCGCCGTCCGGTTGACCTGACCACACTGCCACCTGAGGCATGGCTGACAGTTGACATTTATATTCCAACCTACAATGAATCCGTTGATATTGTCCGCAAGACAGTGCTGGCAGCAGTGGCACTGGACTACCCGGCAGAGAAGAAACGGGTGTACGTGCTGGACGATGGGCGGGCTGAGCAATATCGTGATCGCCGTGAGCAACTGCGCCAGATTTGCGAGGAACTGGGCTGTACGATGCTCACCCGGAATAACAACGACCATGCCAAAGCGGGCAACATCAACACCGCGCTGTACCGAACGCAGGGCGATCTGGTGCTGATTCTGGACTGCGATCACATTCCGATTCGCAGTTTTTTGAAGGAAACGGTGGGGTTCTTTCAGAATCCCAATGTGTCGCTGGTGCAGACCCCCCACTGGTTCTACAACTCCGATCCCTTCGAGCGCAACCTGCTGACATCGGGACGGGTGCCCGTTGGTAATGAGCTGTTTTATAAGGTGCTCCAGAAGGGAAATGACTTCTGGAACGCCGCTTTTTTTTGCGGGTCAGCGGCGATCATTCGTAGAGAGCACCTTTTGGAGGTCGGGGGGATTGCCACGGAGACGGTGACCGAGGACTGCCACACCTCCCTGCGGCTGCACTCCTGCGGCTATGAAACGGTCTACTACGACAAAATCATGGTGGCGGGGTTGGCTCCCGAAAAGTTCTCTTCTTACGTGGGGCAGCAGGTGCGGTGGGCCAGGGGGATGGCGCAAATTCTGCGGACTGAGAATCCTCTAATGAATCTCAAACTGAAGCTGACCCTGCCGCAGCGGCTCTGCTACTTCAGCGCTACCTCGCATTTCTTCTTTGGCTTTCCGCGACTGATGTTTGCGATCGCCCCCAATATGTTCCTCCTGTTCAACATCAGTCTGGTGCGCGGTCTGGGCCTGGAGACGCTGCTCTACGCCCTACCGCACATTGTTCTGTCGATGCAAACCAATTACATTCCCTATAAGCACGTCCGATTCTCCTTCTGGAATGAGATCTACGAGTTTGCCATGTCCTTCCAGGCGGGAATTGTCACCCTGCTGGCGCTGATCAATCCGCGACTGGGGTCGTTCAACGTGACCGACAAGGGATTAAAAGTAGAGGAGCGATCGTTTGACTTAGGATCCGTTCGCTATCTGGTGATTCTGGCGGCGCTGACGGCGGCCTCCCTGGTGTCGGTGCCTTTCTGGCTGGTGCTGAAGCCGATGGATGCCCAGGCGGTTCTGATTAACGCACTGTGGGCCGTGGTGAATCTGTTCCTGTTACTGGCAGCGTGTCTGGTGGCGTTTGAGCAACCGCAGTTGCGCCGTGCCCATCGGATGCCGCGCCAGCTCAGGGTCACCCTGCACAGTGAACAGGAGAGCTGGACGGGCACGACTACCAATATCAGTGATACGGGGGCACAGATTCTGCTGGATGTCTGGCCCAACATCCCCGATGAGGTCTGGGTCGAACTGGAAGGCGACTACGGCGCACGGGCACTGCTGAATGCGCGGGTGGTACGGGGAATTGCCACAGGTAAGCTGGAAACCCTTCTGGCAGTGGACTTTATCAATCCCTCCCAGACCCAGCTTGACGACCTGACTCGCGTCGTTTATTCCGATGTGCGCCAGTGGTACTCGCAACAGCGGCGCGACATCGACAGTCCGCTCCAGTCGATTCAATTCATCGCCACCAGCCTGAAACGGGTTTTCAGAGAGCTACAGCCAGAAACCGGAGTGAAGGTGCGAAAACAGGTACACGCTCAGGCCCAACTGTTCTGGGAGGGCTGGGAGGGCTGGTCTTACCCGGCCACTGTGCTGGAGATGAGCACACGCGAGGTGCGGCTGGAGGTGGAGGGCAATCCCATTTTCAACCTGGATGCGATCGCCACCACAAAGCCCTTAATCGGAATGCTGCTGGGTCAGGGAAGCGCAAACTTGCAGCAAAGCCTGATCGCCCAGGTGCAATCGGTGGAACCTCTAAATGGATTATTCAACAGCGCTGAGGCGGTTGAATCAGTCGCCAGCCTATCCCAGCGGGTGGCGTTCGAGATGGTCTTCCCGGAGTCACTCGACCGCCAACAGCATAGCAAGATTAAGCAGCTACTGCGATCGTTGCAGTAGAGGTGGATGGGTGGGTAGTGTTTCAAAAGTGTTGATGGTTTT
>JBIKWV010000067.1:0-10499 GCA_044356135.1 Elainellaceae cyanobacterium | reverse complement strand
TTCGCGCCTTTGGCGTCGAGTGGCTGCGCTGGTGGGCAGAAGGCCGTCCCGACACTATGAAGGGACTGGAATTCAAAGCCAGAGAGCAGGAATACCTGAGCCGCTGGAAGGAAATCGTGCATCGTGTGGTGTGGGAGTACTGCGATCGCCACTCCCTCAAGCGCCCCAACCGCTGCACCACGGTTCAGCCCGCTGGAACCAAGTCGCTGTTGACGAATGCCTCCCCCGGATGGCATCCCCCCAAAGCGCAGCGCTTCATCCGCCGCATCACCTTCCGCAAAAACGATCCGGTCGCCCTGGCCTGCATGGACTATGGCTATAGCATTGTGCCGTCGCAGTCAGACAAAGACGACAACGGCAACCTGCTGAATGATCCGTTTGACCCCCGCTGCACCGAGTGGCTGGTGGAAATTCCGGTAGAAGTGCCCTGGGCCAACCTCCCTGGCGCAGACGAAATCGAGATCGAGAAGTTCAGTGCCCTGTCCCAGTTCGATTTCTACATGCAGGTGCAGCAGCACTACACCGCCCACAACACTAGCGCCACGATCGAACTCAACGAAGATGAGGTGGAGCCGCTGGCGAATGCCATCCATCAGGCGATCGCCAACGACAAAGGCTACATCAGCGCAGCGCTGCTGGCCCGCTTTAATGCCCCGTTCCCCCGTCTGCCGTTTGAGAAGATTGACCGGGAGACGTTTGTAAAGCTACAGAAAGAAGTGCGCGATCGCCAGAGAACCGCTGACTTCTATGCGGCACTGGCCCGGTATGACTCCGGTGAACTGATCGAGGCTGGCCCTGCAGGGTGCGATAGCGATAAGTGCATGATGCCGGAGAAGAAAGGTTAGGGGCGATCGATTAAAGTCTACTCTCACGGAACCCAGGTACCACTGGGTTCTTTTTTTTAGCCTATCTGAGTGTCGGTTGAGTGGAGGAACACGGGCGGTATCTGTGGAAAAATCTAGGCTATAACAGGATCAGTCGTCAGGCAGAAGGCTCTATGAAAGCGATCGAGTTAATGGGAACCGTTGATGAGCAGGGTAATTTGCTACTTGATGGCCTGTTGGAGGAGGTGCGCGATCGCCGCGTCCGGGTGATTGTTCTGGTCGCTGAGGCGGAAGATGAAACAGACGAGTTAGATCGGGAGTCGGCGGCAGAAAGTTTCCGAGCAGGTTGGCGAGATGTTATTGCCGGGAACACAGTCCCAATGTCCCAACTTTGGGAAGGGATTGATGACAACTGATTCCACTCCTGTTCAGGTCATTGCGTCTGCCAAATTTCAAAGGAACTTACGACTTCTCGCGAAACGATATCGCAACATTCGTAAGGATGTTCAACCCGTCATTGAACAGCTCCAAAACGGCCAACTGCCGGGCGACTCAGTTGCAGGCGTAGGATACACCATTTTCAAAGTTCGAGTCAGGAACCAGGACGTTCAACGTGGCAAAAGCGGCGGGTATCGCATCATCTATTATGTCCAAACTGCTACTCAAATCATTCTCGTAACGATCTACTCAAAATCTGATCAGGAGGATATTGCGGCAGAAGAGATTCAATCTATCCTGAAGGAGTTTGAGGGCTGAGATTATTAAGGTAAATTGATAAATTAACATAGTATCAAAGACTGTTGATGCCGAACAGCGGTGGAAGTGGGCTGAAAGTAGAAATGGAATTACCGTTTGCTAAACCCGATTCAGTTTAGGCAGACGACTAGGCCCTAAATTCTTTTGCCCTTCCAGCCTGTTCTCCGATTTATGCACAATGCCTTTGAGGGAGACTTTGGCGGACAAGTGGGAAATAGCGCCTGTGCTTTGCCACTACTCTGCTTATTGCGGTAATATAAAACGTGGAAATGTTAAAAGAGGACGAATAATGGACTCTCTTCAGATAGTGGTCAGTGCCTTGGAGCGCATTATTTCGAAGACCATCGATGTTGGAGGATTCCCTGTTGCTTTTATGCTGGCAGGAGCGATTTTTGTTGTGGTTATCCTCTTTACTCTGAAAATGTTTATCTAATTGGCTTGCTTAAAGTTGAAGCGTTAAAAGTTGAGGTACTAGATCGATGACGGAACAGCCCTTCTACCCTGAATTAGCGCGGTTGTCCAAGTTTGTGCAAGATTGCATTGACCGAACTGGGTTGAGCATCAATGCATATCAAAAGCGTTATGCAAATCAGGAGCCAAATCGGGTTGTCTACACTACGTTAAGAACGATCGCCAGAGCGCAGAATCGCCCCGATACTCCCACCTTAAAGAAATTGGCAAAGGTGCTATCAGCGAGTGAGGGGCGCGAGATAGCTTGGGGTGACTTGTCTGCACTAATTGATGAGCCTGGAAGGGAGACAGATCCAGAGCTACTGAAACTAATGTCTCAGGTTGATACCAGTGGAGTGGCAACTGAGCGAATCGGAGAAGCTTTCAAGAGCCTGGGATTTAAGGACAGGTTAAGTCTAGCTCCCATGATTCTGCGCCAATTAGCGGATGATATAGAATTCCAGACTGCAAATGATTTACAGAGGGCTGGGCTGCTCATCCGACGTGAAGCGCTGCGGCGAGGCATCGGGTTAGGATCTTTGGCAGAGGAAAGAAATTTACCAGTTGAGATTTTTGAGCAACTCTCCAAAGGAACGACACCTGATCGGTTCACCCGGAATCAGGCGATCGCGTTATCTAGTGTAGTGAGAGACATTAATGGCGACTACGGCGACATTCAATTTTGGGAGCAGTTTACAACGGAAAATCGCAAAGCTAAGCGGTGACAATAATGAGAGTACTACTAAGGATGTAATTCGTGTCTTCAAGAAGTTGGCAATTGCGAGTTCAAGACATCCTGGATTCTATCACAGCAATTCAGCTCAGAACTTCACAGATGTCGTTTGCAAATTTTGAGCGGGATGAGGCAATCGTCAAGTTCGTCCTGTACGACTTCATTATCATTGGTGAAGCTGCAAGTAATGTTCCCACAGAAATTCAATCTCGCTTTCCTCAAATTCCCTGGCGATTGATGAGCGATATGCGAAATGTTGTGGCACACGAATATTTTCAAGTTAATGTGGAAAGGGTTTGGGGAACAATTCAAGAGGACTTATCTCCACTGATCTCTCAATTGGAGCAATTGCTGGTGGGGGAGTGGGAATGAAGGGTGAATTGGCTCTCCACTACTTCGTGTGAAAATCTAGCTCATCAATAGCTGGAATCCCCATTTTTGCGTGGTTACATTGCGTTTGATCACACGAAGTAGTGGAGAGCCGGTGAATTTTAACGAGAGCGGTGTTTGGGTCAAGAGGTAATTTGCTTAACTGTTGATTTAGTAGCAATAGAGATCAAAGCAATGCTCTCAATTTAGAAAACACGAATCGCATCATTCAATATGGGTTCACGGAGATGTTCCTTGAGTGCATCGGGTGTTCCCAGGTCGATCTTGCATCCGAGGAGGTCTTCGAGGTAGTGCTGAACTCGGAATAGCTGGAAGAATCCGCCCTTCTGGTCAAATTCAACCAGAAAATCAACATCGCTGTCTGATCGCGCTTCGTTTCGGGCAACTGAGCCAAACAGGTCAAGCGATCGCACACCGAGCTGTTTGAGTTGCTCCCGGTGCGCTATCACAATCGCCAGAACCTCATCCCGTTTCATAAGGCATTCAGTAGGTTTAGCGACATTCTAACAAGACACCGGGGATTTCATAGTCTCTCACTCCACGCGCACATACTTTGTTAACACGCTCATAAACTTCCGAGTCTTCGGCTCAACCTGCAACTTGCTCCACTCACTGACCTGAGCAAATCCCAAAGAAAACAGCGTGTGAATAATCAACCGTACCGCCCAACGAGAACCGATGACCATAATGGTGACGGGTTCTCGTTCTGGTTGTGTAGGAGTGGTCGTTTGATTTGATGCAGTCGTTTCGGAAGTATCGGGAAGGAAGTCTTCAGCCATTGCAGTGTGCCAACGTCAACAAGTAAGTTCACATCATATCAGTCCCGCCCAATGTGAACAAGTATGTTTACATTTACGGTCATGCAGCCCTCTGACAGGATTGGGGTATGGGAAAAGCGGGTAGGGCGCTCAAGCAAGTCCTGGAAACTTACAGCATCAGTCAAAACAAGCTTGCGGTCACAATGGACATCGAGCGCACAGTCGTTTACCGCTGGACGCATGAGAAGACTGATCCCACCGGGGAGACGATTACCGGAATTACTGAGGCCCTAAAGCAACTGAACCCTGAAGCAGCGAAGGCTTTTGTGCAGCTTTATCTGGGGGAAATTTTGGAGGAGTGAAGTGGGGCGATCGCTTCACAGTTCTTCGAGGGGAGATCGAGCACTACGTTAAATGTGTTCAGGAGGTAAACTGGACGGTAGATAGGAACGCAGCCCCATAAGGAACGCTTTGAGATGATTCAAGCTTTAACCCTCACAGGCAAGATCGACGAAAGTGGGCATCTGCGATTAGACGTACCAACGCAATTACCACCCGGTGATGTTGAGTTAGTGGTCGTCATAAACCCTGTATCCCCACAGGTAACTCAATCAAAATATGACTTCTCCAAACTGGTGGGTAAATTGCAATGGAAAGGGGATGCGATCGCCACACAGCGAGCTTTAAGAGATGAGTGGTAAGCGGTATCTGCTGGACACAAACGCAATCATCGCTTTGCTTCAGGGCAATCAGGAAGTCATTCAACTGCTGCAAGACAGTGAGTGGATTGGCATTTCAATCATTAGTCAGCTTGAGTTTCTATCATTTTCAGGACTGACCGAGAGCGATCACCAACTATTTGCCCAGTTGCTACAACAGTTGGAGGTTGTCGGTCTCAGTCCTGACCACATTAGCCTGTTGCAATTGGTGGTTGAACTGCGGCAGAAGTACCGTTTGCCTCTGCCTGATGCCATCATTACTGCAAGTGCTATCCAGTCAAATGCTAGCCTGGTGACGGCTGATCAGCAGCTACAAAAGCTTCAAAATATTGCAATCACGAGATTTTCTCCTTGAGGCGATCGCCCTCGGTATCGATCGCTCTGCCGTTTTCAAATGGTTCCACGTCCAGCGGGAACCTACGTCAGAAAATGTGGTTCAGATCGTCAAAGCCCTAAAACAACTGAACCCCGAAGCAGCGAAGGTGTTTGTGCAGCTTTATCTGGGGGAGATTTTGGAGGAGTGAAGAGGGGCGATCGCTTCGCAGTTCCCCGAAAGGACAATGGCCCTCGGTTAGAGTCAAAACGCCAGGTAGTGAGAGACTATGCGAAAACCCAAATTCTGGCAGGCGCAACGCTATAGCGTTGCGCCTGCCAGAATTTGGGTTTTTGGATAAGCACTGAATGGGAGGCTTTTTAAGGATTCTATGAATTCTCAGTATATTCCGATACTCTTAAGTGTGAAATAACCCTTTCTTAACGTGTGTGTGGAAATGATAGAAAGGGCAGCAGCGCGAATCGTTTGCGTGTGTCCGCCAGGTTTGCTCTACCCGATCAGTGGAATCGTCGGATTCCAGTCAACCCCCTACTGATCGAGCTGCTAATCGAAATAGCTGCATCAGTCTTTGGGTTGTTTCTCTCGCAAGCGGAGCCTTCTCGACTGAAAAAATTGGCTCACGAGGATGGAGAAGATACCCGGTGGTTCTTCAGGGCTATCGTCCCAATCAATTCGAAATGAGCGGTGGCTCATTGTCCTGAACACTCGATCGCCCCTTTCAAAATTTTGCTCAGGGACTGAAGCGGATTCTCATTGGCGGCTGCTCGTGGTCGTCCAATTTTTGCTGAGCCTTTGTTGAACACTGGTTTCTCTAGCGCTGACGAGGTCTTCATGCCAATTAGTCTTACAGGTAACTACACCCAAAACTTTGATACGCTGCCCGGTACAGGCACAGGTCTGACCTGGACGAATGATTTGACCCTCGATGGCTGGTATCTCTTCCGTCAACCTGCCCCTGGAACGGCTGTCACAGCCTATGCAGCGGATGACGGCGGCGGCAACTCCGGCAGCTTCTACAGCTATGGCAGCAGCGGCAGCAGCGATCGCGCTCTGGGGGGGCTGGGGTCGGGTGGAGCCTACTTTGGCTCTCCTGCTTCGGGGGCGATCGCCGGATGGATTGCCTTCGGTGCCACGAACAGCACGGGTAATACACTTTCCTCCTTTAGCCTCTCCTTCAACGGAGAACAGTGGCGCAATAGCAACACCACCCCTCAGTCAATGGTGCTGGAGTATGGCTTTGGCACCAGCTTTGACTCCGTAACCACCTGGACCGCATCAGGCGGTAACTTTGACTGGACTTCTCCTGTGGCGACGGCGACGGCTGGAGCCGTGAATGGCAATACTGCGGGTCAGGTTTCCGGTCGGGGTGGCACCGTCAGCGGCGTGACCTGGGCCGATGGGCAGACGCTCTGGATTCGCTGGGTTGAAAGAAACGATGCGGGTAACGACCACGGGCTGGCGATCGATGATTTCACCCTGACGCTCTCCTCCGGGCCAGCTCCCACAGTCCCCACGGTGACGATCGCCGCGACCGATGCCGATGCTGCTGAGTCTGGTATTACTCCCAATCCGGGTACCTTCCGCATTACCCGCACGGGTGACACCACCGCCACCCTGGCCATTGCCTACACCGTTGCTGGAACCGCCACCAACGGCATCGACTACAACGGTCTTAGTGGCACGGTGACGATTCCCGCTGGGGAAAGCTTTGTCGATCTGGTGATTACGCCAGTGAACGACGCGCGGGTCGAAGGGAGTGAGACTCTGACGCTGAACCTGACAGACACCGCCGCCTATGACCTGGGAACAGCGGCTGGTGCGACGATCACGATCGCCGACAACACGACAGGTACGCTGAGAAGAGTGGGTGGCTTTGTCAGTGCGGTCGGTGCTGAAATTCCAGCGTTTGACCCGGTGAGCGATCGCCTGTTTGTTGTGGCAGGTTCCACCGTTGAGATCCTCAGCGTCAGCAATACGGGTGCCCTCAGTCTGTCGGGAACCCTGTCTCCTGGCTTTATACCCCCCGCAGGCACTGAGGCGATTCCTAACAGCGTTGCCGTAAGAGATGGCATCGTGGCGGTAGCCTATGCGGTGCGAAACATCACAACGGGGGCACAACTGGCAGGGCGCGTTAGCTTCTTCAACGTTGATGGGACGTTCCTGAATTCCGTTGAGGTGGGTTTCCTGCCTGATATGCTCACCTTCACGCCTGATGGCAGAAAGGTGTTGACTGCCAACGAGGGTGAACCCAATAGTTATGGACAGTCCGATTCTGTCGATCCCGAAGGCTCGGTCAGCATCATCGATCTTTCCGGTAGCGTTGCCAACGCCACTGTACAGACCGCAGGCTTCACCAGCTTCAATAGCCAGATTGCTGCGCTGAGAGCGGCGGGTGTGCGCATCATTGGCCCAGGAGCTACCGTTGCTCAAGATCTGGAGCCGGAGTACATTGCCTTCTCCGCCGATGGGCAGACGGCGCTGGTCACCCTGCAGGAAAACAATGCGCTGGCGGAGGTGAATATTGCCACAGCTACGGTGACAAGAATTCTGCCGCTGGGGGCCAAAGACCACAGTTTGGCAGGGAACGGGTTGGATGCCAGCGATCGCGATGGTCTGTCCAACACCGGGCGCATCAATATTCAAAACTGGCCCGTGTTTGGGCTGTATCAGCCGGATGCGATCGCCAGCTTCTCGGCCAACGGTCAGACCTACTACATCACTGCAAACGAAGGGGATGCCCGCGACTATAGAGGCTTCAGTGAGGAAACCCGTGTCGGAGCCTCTGGTTACGCACTGGATCCCACTGTGTTCCCCAATGCGGCGGCTCTGAAGCAGACCGCCAACCTGGGACGGCTGAACGTGACGAACGCCACGGGTGACACCGATGGCGATAGGGATTTCGACCGGATTGAAGCGTTTGGTTCTCGCTCCTTCTCTATCTGGGATGGCAATGGCAACCGTGTGTTTGATAGCGGTGACCAGTTGGAACAGATCACGGTTGTCCAGGTGCCCAGCTTTTACAACTCTAATGGCAGCTTTAGCCCTGCTTCAGGTGAAGGCTTTGACACCCGAAGCGACAATAAAGGCCCTGAACCCGAAGGCGTAGTAGTCGGCGTGGTCAACGGTCGCACCTATGCCTTCATCGGCCTGGAGCGCACGGGGGATGTGATTGTTTACGATGTGACGAACCCCACCGCTCCTTCGCTGGTGGAATACATCAACGTGCCGGATGATGTTGGCGTTGAAGGTTTAACGTTCATCTCCGCCGCCGACAGTCCAACTGGGAAACCGCTGGTGGTCACCTCTAACGAGATCAGCCGCACCACGGCAGTGTTTGAGTTCACACCACCGACGCCGATTAACGTGATCCAGGGAACGGCACATCGTTCCCCACTGGTGGGTCAGACGGTAACCACACGCGGTATCGTCACGGCAGTCGTGGCGACCGGAAGCGGGCGTGGCTTCTATCTGCAAGATCCCAACCCCGACAACAATGCGGCGACTTCTGAGGCCATCTTTGTGTTTCTGGGAAGTTCAACGATCGCCAATCCCACCGTTGGCCAGTCGGTGCAGGTGAGTGGACGGGTGGATGAGTTCCGTCCCGGCAGCAATGTCAATAACCTGACAATTACCCAGATTAATGGGACAGTCGCGGGGGGAACGGTGACGGCGATCGCCTCCCTCGGCAGTATCGCCCCCACGATCATTGGGGAGGGGGGACGGGTGCCTCCCAATCAGACGATCGCCAGTGCCACGGGCAACGTTGAAGCATCGGGATATGTTTTCAATCCGGCGATGAACGGTATCGACTTCTACGAGAGCCTGGAAGGCATGGTGGTTCAGGTGAACAATGGCTTTACCACCAGCCCCACCAATGACTTTGGTGAAATCTGGGTACTGGCCGATGGTGGGAAGGATGCAACCGGACGCACGGCCCGGGGCGGCAGTTTGATCAGCTCCACGGATTTCAACCCGGAGCGGATTCAGATTGACGATGACCTGATTCGTCCTGCCAGCCCTTCTCCCAACGTGAACGTGGGCGCAAGGCTGAATTCGGTCACAGGCGTGGTCAGCTACAACTTCAATAACTATGAAGTGCTGGCGACCTCTGCTATTACGGTGGCTGACCCCGGTACGCTCCAGAAAGAAGTGACGGCGCTGAACCCGTTTGCAGATCGGTTGACGGTGGCCAGCTTTAACCTGGAGAATCTGGGGGGAAATGCTGCCGACAGTCGCTTTGATGCCCTCGCCAACCGGATTGTCAATAACCTGAAAGCGCCTGATGTGCTGTCGGTGGAGGAAATTCAGGACAATGATGGCGCAACCAATAGCGGCGTCGTGGATGCAGAGGTCACCTATCGCAAGCTGATTGCGGCAATTCAGCGGGCGGGTGGCCCGACCTACGAGTTCCGCCAGGTCAACCCGGTCAACAACCAGGATGGCGGACAACCGGGCGGCAATATTCGTGTCGGCTTCCTGTTCAATCCCCAGCGAGTGCAGTACGTCGATCGCCCTGGTGGCACCTCCACCACAGCCACCACGGTAAATAACCTCGGTGGTGATCCGCAGCTCTCCTTCAGTCCCGGACGGTTGGACCCCACGAATCCAGCTTTCACCAGCAGCCGTAAACCGCTGGCGGGCGAGTTCCTGTTCAACGGTCACAAGGTTTTTGTGGTGGGCAACCACTGGAACTCTAAGGGCGGTGACCAGCCGTTGTTTGGCCCCAACCAGCCCCCAACGCTGACCACCGAGGCGCAGCGCCGCCAGCAGGCTCAGGTGGTGAACGATTTTGTGGACAGCGTTCTGGCGATCGACTCCACTGCCAACATTCTGGTGATGGGCGATCTCAACGACTTCCAGTTCTCGGAGCCGCTGAACATTCTCAGGGGAATTCCCGGTGGTGTAGGCACTCCCGTTCTGCAAAATCTGGTGGATACTCTGCCAGCCAATGAGCGGTACACCTACAACTTCCAGGGCAATGCGCAGGTGCTGGATCACATCCTCGCCAGTAACCCCTTGATGAATAACCTGGATGCCTTTGATGTAGTCCACTTCAATTCTGAGTTCTTTGACCAGGACAGTGACCATGACCCCAACGTGGCCCGGTTTGTCATGCCCCGATTCCTGGGAACCGATCGCCGCGATACCTTCGTCGGCACGGCACGAAATGAAGTGATCGTTGGTGGCTTCGGCGGCGATATGTTGACCGGAGGTGGCGGTAGCGATCGCTTCGTCTACGAGAACATTCGTGATGCCGGAGATACGATCACGGACTTCACTCCGGGGGTCGATAAGATTGTCCTCACCAGATTGTTGGATAGCATTGTGGTCGGTGGTTACAACGGTATCAATGCGATCGCCGATAACCTGGTCAGTTTTGTCGCTCGTGGTGCAGATACGATCATTCGGGTTGACCAGAATGGTCAGAACAATGCATCCGCTGGACGAAATCTTCTGACATTGCAGGGAGTGTCAGTTGCTGCGGCCAATAACCCTGTCAACTTCGTGTTCTAGGATGTGTTTTAAAACCCAGGA
>JBIKWV010000305.1:0-5894 GCA_044356135.1 Elainellaceae cyanobacterium | reverse complement strand
ACTTGAAACCCAAAAAGCTGTTCCGCCCGCTGCGCGGGCGGAACAGCATTTTGGGTTTCAAGTTTTTCCACGCCCACTTACTTAGTACCACCGCTTAGAATAGTAACGACGACTGGCAAAGCTTGCTTGCTGTTTCAGATAGGACGGGGCGATCGCCATGACCTCCACTCGAAAGCTCACCTTTGCTGATTACCTTAGTCTGGAAAATGCCGGACTGGAGGGACGTGCCCAACTGATTGATGGAGAACTGATTGAATTGCCACCGGAGGCCTGGTCAAACAATGACATCGCCATGTTTCTATTCCTGAAACTGGTTGCAGCAGGTGTCCCCTTTCAATTGGTCAAAGTACACAGTTGCGAGATTCAAACACCTGTTTTGCAAAAGGGCGATGCTGCCAATCGGTATCCCGATTTAGTGCTGGTTGAAGCAGTGCATCGGGCAAAGCCAGATCAGAGAATGACGATTACCTCAGAGATGCCACCGCCAGCGCTGATTGTGGAAGTCGTCAGCCCCGGAAAAAACAATCGGGACAGAGACTACCTCCGCAAGCGTGACCAGTATGCTGCGATCGCAGTTCCTGAATACATCCTGATTGATCCAAAAGAACAGATCGTCATCGTGCTGTTCCTGGAAGCAGCAGGCTACCTTGAGACGGGACGGTATCGGGCCAACCAGCAGGTAATTTCTCCCACATTCACACCGTTGAACCTGACCGCTCAGCAGATTCTTACGACAGGTCAATAACCATTCAAGCGGCATTGCCCGACCTCCCCAAGGCGCATCTAGCGCACCCGCTGCACCGAAATATTAATGTTCTCAGTGGGGTTGCCACGGGTGATCACCGGGTAAACCTGGGTGCTGGTCCACTCCAGGCGACCCCCAACAAAGATTTGTGCTCTCACCGCATAGGTGTTGCGATCGCTGATGTTTGCCGAGTTATAAATCAGCTCAAAGGGAATGGGCACCTGCTGCCCCCGAGTGGGAATCACCTGACGGGCAATCACTGTCGCGGCAACATCCTGGCGGCTCACGTCTTGCAGCGTGACCTCAACGACTGCGTTATTCGGCAGGGCAATACGCTCCCGGTAGGAAACGGTTCCAGTGACGCGGGAAAGTTCAGGTCTGGAAGGGGTTGTTGTACTAATCAATTGGCATTGGTAGATAAAGTTGCCGCCGTCCCGCTGCACCACCAGCCGTTCAGCTTCCTGAAGGCTGACATTGCGGCGCTCTGGATAGTTTGTCAGGGTGGGGGAACAGTTGTAGCGATAATTGGTGGGGGTAGTGGGAGGCGGAGAAATGCTGCCCTGGGCAACGCACTGGTCAAACAGACGCTGTCCCCGCACCTCGACAAAGGCCCCATCACCCTGAGTAGCCAGCGTAATCCGACCGTTGGAATAGCGGGCACCGGAGGCCGCAGGCACCTGTGGGAGCGCGAAAGTCTGTCCAGGGTCGGCAGTGAAGCGAGCCACTTCGGGGGCGTATTCTACCTGGAAAGAGCGGTTCCCGGCACAGGTGTAGGTCACCGTTCGATTGGTGGTCTGTGCCTGCACTGGAAGCGACGTAAGGGTGATCGCCGCCGACAACACAACACCACCCCATGCACCCATTCGTTGAAAGACGCCGGACATACTCACTCTCTCACTTTTGCAATCACGGTACGATGTCGGGGACTGTTGCAGGTCACCCTTGGTTCCTCAAAGCCTGCATTGTAAATCTCCTGTCGCAAATCGAGAGAAAAGTACTGATCTAAATAAGGTTCTGTGCTCTTGAGCAGCGTCAGAATGTAGGGCGGCATCTTGGCGAAGATCTCGGACTCCGGGTTCATGTCCATAATCGCCAGATGACCACCGGGTCGCAGCAGCCGACGGGCTTCTTTGAGAATGGCGATCGCCGCACTCTGGGGCAGTTCATGAAACAGCAGATGGGCCGACACCAGATCAAACGAAGCATCCGGTAATCCGGTCGCTTCTGCCGCTGCATGGAGCCACTGGGGGGCGGGGGAATCTACCTTGCGCGTCGGGTGATAGGGCAAATTCTGGCTCTCCATGCCCTCGGTCTGACTGCGATAGTGGGCGATCGCCAGAAAGTACGGCGACAGGTCCAGCCCGGTCATTCTCGCCTGGGGGTGCACCGACTGGAGCGCGAAGGTGCTCATGCCCACGCTACAGCCCAGATCCAGGATATCTTGCGGTGGTGTGGGCAATGATTGCGCCAGCACCTGATGAAAACTCTGCCGCAGACGGGCATCGCCTTCTGCCCCACCCTCTTTCCAGATGCGGGCGTGAACCGCGTGGGCGGCCACTTCTACTTCCATCGCGGGTTCCCAGCCCAGGTTGCCCTCTTCGTAGGCGTGGAAGGAACAGACGTAGTAGTCGGGATACTTCAGGTCGGGGTTGGTGACCTGCGCCAGTTCTTCCGTCCAGGTGGAGGAGAACTCGGTGGGCTGGTTGCGCGATCGCAGCCGTTTTACCTCATCCCGCCAGTACACCCCAATGGTTTCTGCCCGCTGGATCATCATGTTGCGGGCGCGGTTCTTGGCCAGGTTGGCGATCGGCTTGATGGCGAGGATGCCGTTGACCAGGCGGGAGGTAAGCGAGAGGGAGGAGTCGGATTGGGTCGCGGCAGTCATGGTTAAAAGGCTTTGTTATGAGGGCATTCAGCCAACTAGCCTACCATCTGTTGGGGCGCTTAGGGCCTATCCGAAAAACCGAATTCCAGGAGGCGCGACGCTGTCGCGTCGCGCCTCCTGGAATTCGGTTTTTCGGTTTTCGCATAGCTCTAGGAGCGCGCTGTCTGAGGCAGTTCAGAGGCGATCGAAGACAAATGTCCAGTTTTGACGTAGATCACGCAGCCTTGACGGCTAAATGGAGTGTGACGACTACCATGCGGACTGCGCAGCCAGGTGCCCTGCGGATAGGAACCCCATTCATCCTCAAAAACACCCTCCAGGACAAAGATCTCTTCTCCGCCCCAATGGCTGTGATGCGAAAACTGCGTGCCCGGTGCCCATTTCACCAGCGCAACTTGCTCCGTTCCAAAGCTGTGGAGTGGCATTACTTCTAAGCCCTTCACCAATCCCGGAAACCAGGGAGTTTGGGTCGTAGCGATCGCCACTCGTTGTGAGTCATCGGGGTGCATTTGCCAGAGTTTGACCAGAATGGTGCAGCCGTCTTGACTGAATGGAGTATGGGTCGAGCCAACTGGATTGCGGATATAGGTCCCCGTAGGGTAGTCGCCATATTCGTCTGAAAAAACACCTCCGAGGACAAAAAACTCTTCACCTCCGCCATGCTGATGCGTCGAGAAGTGGCTATTCGGAGCGTAGCGAACGATCGAGGTAGCGCGGGCAATTTCTTCGCCATCGCGTTCTAGCATTCGCCGTTGCACACCCGGTAAGGGCGAATCGAGCCAGGGTAAATCGTTTGTTGAGATCACTACCCGTTGACTGTAGTCCGTATGCAGTTTCATCGTGATCTCCAGAAAATGTAGGGTTACCATGAGCCAAATGGCTCTAGAAACGGGGAGAACTCAGGCACCGACCAGCGCATGGGAAGACTTCCGGCTACCCGATAGCCTCGTTGGAGGTGAAAGCGCAGTAATCGTTCTGCCCCGGCATAGCGACGAATTTCGTTACCTTCCCAAATCACTTCGGCTGTTCCTGTGAGATACAACAGATCGCCCTGCTGAAAATCAATAAACAGCAATCCGGCATGGGGATTTAGCTCTAAATTACCAAACGTGTTGAAGTGGTTATTCCCAGAAAATCAGGAATTGTCAGGGTATGGTCATCGTCAATTCTGACAAACCCTGGGTTCCCCCCGCGATGGGAGATATCCACGCCACTCGCCATCCCTGCTGACGTTGCCTGATAAGCGGTGGCGATAAAGAAGGTGTCTGACGCTGCAATCATCGCCTGCTCTGCCTCCTCCAGGCGATTCAGCCGATGGATCGGCTTAGGATCTGATGCATTGGCTGGCATCAATTCAGACTGGCGAACCTGAATGTATTGGGGACAGTTGCCAAAGCTTTGCTGTACTTGCACCTCAAAGCCATCGCTACGAACACCTGTGATAATTCCATTCATGCGATTACGACGGCGGGTGGGTAATTCAATCCCCAGCAAGCCAATGTCAAGGGCCTCTGCCAGATTCGCTCCCAGCGGATCACCAAATAAAGGCTGGGCGGTAACTTGCAATGTGCGATCGTTGGGAGAGGAGAGAAAGCCGGGAGAACCAACCAGGATGGAAGCCCAGGGATGACCTGAGGCATCCACTGTACCCACAATGACATAGGGCAATTGGGCAAAGAATTGGCGATGTTGATCGGGAAGGAACTCACGAATGACTCGCCGTCCCTGTTTGTCCATACGCTCCTGTACGCCCATGCGAGCCTGAATTGCCAGTTCACCAGCATGAAAGGGGGATTCTGGGTGAGTCCAGCCAGGAATTGCCATGATGCTTTCTCTCCATTTGAGGGTGATCAGTGAGCGATTTACAGTCCGATCATGGGGATGTAACCAGGGAGGTGTCTGACGCGGTCGATCCAGGCGAGTACATGCGGATAGGGAGCCAGGTCGATCTTGCCATCGGGAACCAGGGCAACGTAGGGGAAGACGGCAACATCGGCGATCGTGGGGTGGCCAAATTCGAGCCAGGGGTGGGCGCTCAGGTGCTGATCCAGTTGAGTGAGAATGTGTTCAGCCTTCTGGTGCGATCGCTCAATGTTAATGCTGGTGGCTCCAAAAAGATGGTAGAGCCGTGCGTTTTCAGGCCCTTGTCGAACTTCGCCAGCGGCTATGGATAACCACAGTTCATGTCCATAAAGCTTAATCATAATGCTTCTCCTTGTGTGTACAACTGTGAGAAATGATTGTGTTCGAGATTATGTGTCAATTTTGATCCAGCAGTTTTTTAGCCTGCCGACAAAAGGAACAGGTACTCCAGGTGCAAGTCTCGACATGCGCCATAGATACCCCTGAATACCTTCCTACTGGTTGGATGTTTAATGGACAAAAAAATTACCCTTTGACCAATCGCAAAAGTTGCTCAATGTCCTGATGGAACTGTGCGGCCCCACCCTGAACTCGTGCCACCAGCATTCCCCCTTCTAACGAGCTAAAAATCAACGATGCCATCGCCTGCACGTCACCCGGAAAACCAAAACTCCCGTCCTGTTGCCCTGCCTCAAGTAGTGCAACTAAACGTTCTCGATTGGCTTGATAGAAACTGCGAACCCCCTGCGCCGAAGGATCGTTCAACGTCTCTAACTCCGCCCCCAGCATGGCACAAAGACACGCTTTATCCTGGTTGCCGCTGCTGAGCGTGGCTTCAAACAAACCGCAATAACGTCGCAGTTTAACCTCTGAGGAGTCGCTGGAAGTCAGGATACCATCGACCATTCGCAAGAAGCGATCGCTATATCGCTCCAGCAATGCCACCAGTAGATCTTCCTTTTTTGGGAAATGAGTGTGAACACTGGCCTTGCGAATTCCGACGCTGGCGCTGATGTCTTGATAACTCATGCCGTTCACGCCAAGGCGTTGAATCAGGTCTTGAGCGACATCAAGGATGAGGGTTTTGGTATCTGTTTGTTCCATGAACACATCCTACCAATAGGTAGGGAAGGCGTCAACCCAGATTTGAAAAATTTTTCCACGTCCACCTATAGCAGGTAATTGTGATTTGAGTACTCATGGTTGCACCTTTAGTTATTTGCGCAGATCGTTGTTTGTGGCATTTCTGGCAGAAGTGTCAGCAGTCTCATTAGCTTGGGTGCATCCCACTTTTGCAAATTTCCAAACCCAGTTTTGGGGGGGGGGGGGGGGGGGGGGGGGGGGGGGGGGGGGGGGGGGGGGGGGGGGTGGCGGCGGGGGGTGGGGGGGTGGGTGGTGGTG
>JBIKWV010000477.1:0-4596 GCA_044356135.1 Elainellaceae cyanobacterium | reverse complement strand
CGCGCTACTCGCAAAACTGGGATACACCCCATTAGCTTTAGTCATTTTTGTTCATTCTGCACTTCAGATTTGAATTGACGATTTAATAAGAACCATCTGTGTACTGTCGCATCTTTAGCTGGATGTGATTGTTGGTGCCCAACGCTTCTGCAAGAGCAGGCTGTTGGAGATTTTCCACTTTGAGTTTATCGATCCTCTCTGCCTGCTAATAACTCATAGAACTCATTCAGTTTTCTGCGTAGAATTTCCTTTGGAATAAGTTTGATTTCGTATTCAGCGACAACGGTAGGACTAATTGAGCGGCTAAGGGCATATTCAACCACTTCGTCGTCTTTGTCACGACACAGCAAAACCCCAATGCTTGGATTTTCGTGAGGCTTCTTGATATCGCGATCCAGTGCTTCCAGGTAGAATTCAAGCTGTCCAAGGTATTCAGGCTGAAACTTATCGACTTTGAGTTCAAAGGCGACAAGGCTCTGAAGCTCACGGTGGAAGAAAAGCAAGTCGATGGCAAAGTCACTGTTTCCAACTTGCAGACGATATTCCTGTCCTAAGAAGGTGAAATCTCGACCCAGTTCAAGGATGAAATCTCTGAGGCAACTGACAAGAGCGGTTTTTAGGTCGTTCTCGGAGTGGTTGGGCGGTAGATTCAGAAAGTCCAGGACGTAGCTATCGCGAAAGACACCAGTCAGGGGCTTAGGATGGTTCGTCTGCGGAAGTTTAGCATCGGCAAGCTGGGTGCGCTCAAAAATGCCGCTGTTGATCTGGCGATCAAGTTCACGGGTGCTGTAGTGTTCGTTAGCTGCAAGATCAAGATAGAAGAGGCGTTCAGCTTCTGACTTACAGCGTGACATGATGATACGATGGTGTGTCCAACTTAATTGCGTCCGCAGTGCGGTCGTAATTTGTGAATCAGGGTAAGTTTCGTAAAATTGGCGCATTCGTTCGAGGTTTCGCTTCTCAAAACCTTTGATGCCAGGTTCTTGCGCTTGGATAAAGACTGCAAGCTGTTCGATTGTTTTCTGTCCCCACTCGGCGGTGGATAAGCGATCGCTAATATACTTGCCAATACTCCAATAGAGCTTAATCAATTCTTGATTCGTGGATGTGATGACTCTTTGCTGGGCTGATTGAATCAGGGTGAGGACTTCAGCAAATTGTGGCTGTAGAGGGTCTGTCATAAAGTGCTGCTTTTTGGCCTTAAAGCGACTCTTAATCCTGGTTTGCTAATCGCGCAAAACGCTCAGCACGTTGGTAGACCTCATCTGGCAAGCTAATTGTGATTTGGGTACTCATCGCTATACCTCAATTATTTGCACAGACCGTTTGTGGCGTTGTTCGCATGCGCTGTTACTACGATGCAACTGCAAAATCTGTGTACTGTCGCATCTTTGGCTCATGAAATGCCAACAGAATATCCTCTTTAGGAACTCCTGCGCGAACTAAATCAGTAGCAATGCCGTCTTCAGTCCAATCCTCTTCAATCCAGAATTTGCCATCCCGAATCCGAACGTAGACTGTCATTCCAGTAACACGCTCTCCATTTTGCCAGCCAAGATTCATCCAAATATAGTGAGCTTTTGCCTCATCGACGATCAAAAAAGACTCAATATCTGGGTTGGGATGGCGATTACTCAGCTCCACATACTCAGTCAAAATGCGCTTAATTAACTTTGGATACTCAGTTAATTTATCCATTGCATAATCTCCTCTATCTCTATGTCTACAACAATGATTGGAAGTTGATGCCGATTAAGAATGAGCTGAGTGACATCCTGAGTAAAAAAGGTATTGTAGGCAACTTCACTGATGGCGATGTACAACTTGCGATCTGGGGCTGTTTCCTCTAGAAGATAGCGGTAGATATCATATTGACCGAGAGCCTCTTTCAAGTCTTGTATTTTTGATGCACCAATAAAGCTTTTCACTTCCACAACTAGCTTCTGCCCATCCCGCTCAACTGCAATCGGGCGTTCAGCGCCAAGATCGGCGTATAGCACAGTTCTTCGATACTGAATGACGTAAGGATCATCTGTAATCAGCCAGCCATCCTTTATCAGTGCGTTTTTTACTGCATTGTGGATAATGTCTAATTTGGGCATAATTCAAGTATAAGCCAGCCGATTCTTGGTCAGGATATAACTCCAAAATAGTTTGCAAAAGATCAAGTCTAGGAGTGCCCCATCTTTCGTTCCAGTAACTCACTAAATCTCTCTGAGTAACGCTTTTTCAAATTACTTGGTTTGTTTCTCCTGGCAGATACTCTTACCAATTATCAGTTAGTGTACAACGATAATATTCACACTGGTTATTGGCTTTGCCCTCACTCTCAGCCGACCTTCTTCAGATATTCGCTTCACTGCTCAAGGGTTTCATTAATCCACACTTGACCGCTTCACTAATGGCGATCGCAGGTTCAACCTTCTGGGCACGTTGTGGATTGATCGCCAAGCCGTAGCGTAATTCCATGACTGTAATTGCTGAGATGGCAATATCAGCAGGTGGAGTTTGTTTAAGTCGAGCTGTAGTTCCAGCTTCACCTTTAATGAAGTCACTGATGACGCAGATATCAAGTAGATAACTCATCAAAATAGCTCCAGTTCACGGGGCGGAAGGAGTTCGTCTCGATAGGACTCAAACGCTGGAAAGTCAGGGCTTCCCTCGTAGGACAAAATAGACTCCGGCCACTGAGGAGTGAAAACAGATGATGGTCGAATCATCTGGCGTAAGGCTTGTAGGATCAAGGTTTGTAGTGGAACTTTGGATTCCTCCGCTTGACGGATTAAGTCTTGTTCGAGGTCTGGCGGCAGGTCAATCATAATTTGCATAGTAATTCTCCAACAGATAACTTACTCGCTTTTAGGTGCAGGTCGCTGTTCAACTCTGGACGGAAAAATGCGGTTGAACCATTCCTTAAACTCTTCGTTAAACGCGCCACTTACACTCATTGAAAAGGGTATAGCAATGATCGCTACAAGAATTCCAATCACAGCAAGCCAGTTTCCCCAATTAACTCCTTTCTTGGTATCAGAGCTGTCAAGGTTTACATTACTGTTAGTGACGCCACTTGTGCCAATTGGAGCGTTTATAGGTGAATTTGGCGAGTTTGAAATGGTGATTTTATTTTCGATCTTTGGCTCATCTTCCATTTTCTTCGTTCTCTGATCTATTACATCAATTTGATTAGACAAATCTAAGTTTGAGGGATCTTGGCTAATTGCAAACTGAAGAAACTCTTCTGGTGTCATAGGCTGCCAAGTTTTACGACGCATATTGACTTGAGCATCGATTAAAGTATTCCGTAGCCAGGTAATACTTGGCAGTTCTCTGATGAGACGCTCGATCTCAACACATGCTTGAGGAGTTCCTCGCTCCTTCAATTGAGACAAGATGCTATTTCTTAAGTTCGCCATTTCTTCTCTGGGGGTTACAACATGAGCAAGTACCTCATTGCTGTAATCAGGATCTCCTTCATAGGGATACTGACGTACCAGCCAGATATACAAATCTGCTAACTGTGCTTCAGTGACAGCTAGTTGAATCCTGGAATTACGATCAGCAACTAATTCTAGAACTTCACGGCCAAATAAGGAATCTTGTTGAATGAATTGCCAGAGAAATGACCATCTTTCTGGGTCTGCGTTCTCAACTAAAACTCTGGCAGCAATCAAAGATTTTTCGCAGCCAACCTCGTCATTTGATAGAGGTTGGCAAATTAAAGATTGTGCAAAATCTATGGCTTCAGTAGCGCCCTGCTCAAAGAGATTCTCTAGAATCTGATCAAAACATTCAGACTTGAGAGTAGAGTCTTTAACTTTTTCAATTAAAGCAATTTCTATCCTTTCGTCCCAACACTTGTCAAAACAATTAATTATATAGCTATGTCCATATCTATGATTGTGTCCATCAACGGCTTTTATAAACGCATTGATGGATTCTTTGGGAGCATTTAGATAGGCATACTTGACAATCTCCAAGTGCAAGTCATCGTGCTGTCTATCGCTCGGTGTAGCCACAATAATTGGTGCCCACCTTTTCCAGGTTAAAGAGGAGACTACCTGAAAGAAATCTGGATTAAATCTCAGAAGTAACTGGAAAGCTCTACATGCTGCCGCTGAAGGCTGATGAATAAGCACATTACCTATCCAATTGTAGTCCACGTTGCCTTGTTGCTGAATATACAGCTTTGCGCCTTCAAGAATTCTCGCTCGGCTAGCTTCATCTATTTCTTGCCATCCAGGGAGCTGAGTTATGTCCAATAAATACTCATCATCATAGTATGTATTATCAAGCTTAAGCGCCATCTCTTCGTTAAGTAGTAACCATGCAGATAAATCTCCCGACTCTAGTTGCTCAAGAAGGGGTGATATTTTTTCTTGAAGTACTGAATTCAAGGATAGGTCTTGTTTGCGATTTTGCATCTCCTGTATTCTAAGATAATCAGTCTTCAACCTTTTAGCTTGATCCGAATCTAACTGAATCGGCTCATAGTATTTTAAGAAAACTTCTTGTAAGCGTTCGTTGCTTTGCGCTGCGACGAGAATTGTATCTATTTGCTTAACGTCTTGACTATCAAAGCTTTTTTCAATAAAGTAT
>JBIKWV010000899.1:0-2933 GCA_044356135.1 Elainellaceae cyanobacterium | reverse complement strand
CAGTGCAAAAGCCATTAAAAAAGAAATAAGGAACAGGACAATAAAGAAGTGAAAAATTGATTGTGAGCGAGAACTTAAGCGATTTGAATTCATGTTCAAAGTGCGCTTTACCAGAAAAAAAAGAATTGAAGAAACGACCAGAAACAGTAGAAGAAAATGGGGAGAATATGCCATCAAAACGCGGAACTTATTCGCATCTCGAAGTTCTTCTAGAGGCGGGCCATAGGTCATGCCAACGAGCGTGCCATAGATCGCAAAAGCAGCATTGAGAATAATTGGTAATCCAGCACGGGTCACAACGGTCTCAGTTGGATCCGTGGTTGCTGGGGACATTCCATAGAAGAGAATAATTGGCGCACACAAAATCCCCGTGGGAATCCACCAGAAAAACCATTCTTTCCACTTGCGACGTACAAGGAGGTGAGCGATCGCCAGTGAGAAGGTAAACAGGGCAATCAGGATACTCCCCAGCATCCCGACTGCCGAGGTCACTGCAAAGAGAAGAGAAGGGAAAACCTTCCTTTGACCCTCCTCAAAAATTACACTAAAAAAATAGAGTTGCAGAGCTGCAATCAGGAGGAGTAGGGCGTAGGGTCGCGTATCTTGACTATGGAAGATAGCAAAAGCACTACAGCAGATCAGGGCAGTTACCCAAAGCCCATAGCGCTCTCCCTGAAGGCGTACTGCCGTTACATAGACTGTGATAATTGTTGCAATACCCAGTAAAACTGAAAGGGAACGAACGGCGAATTCAGAACTACCAAATAGCGATCGCCACAATCCCAACAACAGGTAGTAAAGGATTTGATAGCGATCGCCACTATTCATGCCCAAAAGGGCCGTGAGGTTCTCCTGAAAACTCCCGTTTGATAGATCCAGGCTATACCCCTCGTCAAACCAGAGGCTTTGCCGAGAGAGGAGAAAGAAGCGTAAGAATACTCCAGCAAGAATGATTAAAACAGTCCAGATAAAAATATTGGTGCGATTAATTTGAATTGGCCCAAACCGACCAAAGTTAATTGTTTTAATCATATCTATTTCCTCTCAATTCTTCGCCCAACTGTGCCTTTCAATGGGTGTTCTCAAATGTGCTCCAACATAATACTGGGGCGAATCTCTAAGTGGGAAAGCCACCCCAGCATGTAAATCGTACAAGAACCATAAGAACCCGCTAAAATTCTGAAGTCAGCTTCCCTTCCGTTCTGTCTCAGTGACTCGCCAACCCAGCTTCAGGTTGACCCAGAAGTTCCAGAAAGTGACAAGTGCAATTGCGAGTAGGTTAGCCACATAGCGGTTAATGCCCAGCCCATTGAACAAAATGTTCAGAAGAAGAACATTCAGCACTAAACCAGCAAGACAAATAATGTTGAATTTCACAAATCGCTTCAGTCGTCTCTTCCAACCTCTCTGGCGCTGAGAGATATCTGCAAAAGTCCAAAAATCATTCCAAAGGAAGTTGTTGATGATGGCAACTTCGGCAGCAATGGCTTTACTGCGTGTAAGCCCCCATCCCAGACTACTGGGATCACTCAGCAGATAAAATACTGCCATATCGACAAAGACACCGCTCAAGCCAACCAGGGCGAAGCGCATGAAGCGTGCAACGGGCAACTGATATTTTCGCCGCAATGCACCAATGCGCCCCCGCGATCTCAGCTTTAGCAGATGAGTAAGATATTCAATATAGATCTTGCTGGTAACCTTGCTCTCTCCATCCTGCCGCTCACGAAACACATAACCCACTTCTGATAGCTGCTTAACATCCCCCCGTCCGATCACCTCCAGAAGGATCTTGTATCCCACTGGGTCGAGATAGCGCTCAGCAATTGCCCTGCGGTGAACCAAAAAGTAACCGCTCATTGGATCTGAAACACGACCCACAACATTCGGAGCAATGATCAGACCCAGGAGTTGAGCGCCCCGTGAGAGGAAGCGGCGAACTGCCCCCCAATCACTGACGCCTCCCCCTTCAATGTGACGACTGGCAACTGCGAGATCAGCTCCCTGTTGAATTTCTCTAACTAAACCAATAAGGGTTTCTGGAGGATGTTGGAGATCGCCATCAATTACTCCTAAAACTTCGCCTTGAGCAACCTGCCATCCACGGACTACAGCTGAGGAAAGGCCGCGCTCAATTTGTCGGCGCATCACCTTCAACTGAGGATAATGCATGCTCAAATCCTGAGCGAGTTGCCAAGTTTGGTCTGGGCTGTTGTCGTCCACTACAATCAGCTCGTAGGCACCGGGAATATAAGCATCCAGCGTACCACTCAGAATCTGCACCAGAGGCTCAATGTTTCTAGATTCGTTGTACGTTGGAATAATTAGCGAGAGGTAAATAGGGGAGCCGGAAGTTTGTTCTGGTTGGATATCCTTGATTGTGTAGGATCCAGTTGGTTCACACAGTAGTTGCCTGGTTTCAGAGATGCTCATTGTTTCATGATCCCTTAGGATGTAGTTCTAGCAAAAGTTTCACGAGATGAACTTATTAATGGACGATGTGACTGAAACGGAGTTTTAAGCACGGTCACCTAGCCGTACTTTAATCAATACTTACAGTTGATTTTAAGCAACATTTTTTCTCCCGACAAGAGTAACCATTTATGAATATCATTGTTGCGGCAACAAAAATGGTAAAGATCCTGTAAAGAATACGACCTAAATTACCTCAAGAGATGGTTTGTATGGCTTTTAGGAAATCCCAAAAATTGAACAGTTGTTCAAAGGAATTATCAAGCATCAATTTAAATGTGTTTTTTGCGATCTTGCTATGCTTCTCGTACGGGGTTGCCTCAAATCTCAAAAACATTTCATCATACCAGAACCTCAGTAAGGCTCTAAAATTATGCAGGCTGTCTCGCATTTGTCGTACAAATTGAAAAGGTCAAATAAACGTAGAGAACCCAAGCCATCCCTGAAAATAGGTAGCTTTC
>JBIKWV010000898.1:0-2936 GCA_044356135.1 Elainellaceae cyanobacterium | reverse complement strand
CGCGCAAGAGGGGATCGGGCGTGAGGATTAGCATCCGCAGAAACGATGATCAGTTATCAATCAAGAGGTTATGAACAATCAACTCATTCACCGTGAATCGCTGTCTGGTCAATCCGTTACTCGCCCCGAATCCGACCAGCCCCTGATTCAGGTGGCTCAAGCAGAGGCAACTGCTCCCCTGCCTGCACAGGCCGGTTCTGGATCCCTGGGATCGCTGCTCCCCGTCATTGGTTTCTCGGTGTTGGGTGTATTTTTGTTCGTCTGGTTTGTTAAGAGCTTCATGCAGATCTGCAACCCCAACGAAATTCTGGTTCTGTCAGGTCGCAAGCATCGCACTGAAGAAGGCCAGGAAGTAGGTTATCGTGTGATCTTCGGAGGCCGCACGATCGTCATTCCCATTCTAGAAACCGTTAAACGAATGGATTTGACCACGATGCCCGTTCCCGTTGAAGTGCGTAACGCCTACTCAAAAGGGGGCATTCCCCTGCACATTCAGGCGATCGCCAACGTCAAGATCTCCGGCGATGCCAAAATTGTTGGGAATGCAATTGAGCGTTTTTTGGGGCGCGATCGCTCCGAGATTTCCAGAGTGGCACGGGAAACCCTGGAGGGCAACCTGCGTGGGGTGGTAGCCATGCTCACCCCCGAACAAATGAACGAGGATCGTTTACAGTTTGCAGAACGGATTGCTCAGGATGTCTCCCGCGATCTGGCCAAACTTGGGTTACAGTTAGACATACTGAAAATTCAGAGTGTCGCAGATGATGTGGATTATTTAAGCTCCATCGGTCGTAAACGTATTTCGCAAATTGTGCGAGACGCTGAGATCGCTGAAGCTGAAGCCCTGAGTCAGGCAGAACGGATAGAAGCTGACTGTCAGCAGCAGGCAGAGGTCGCCAAATCTCAGGCGCTGGGCGTAATTCAACAAAAACAGAACGAACTACGCAAGATCAAAGCCGAACTGGAGCAGCAGGCGCGATCAGAAGAGGAGCGCACCGCCGCCGCTGAGAAAGAAGCCCGCGCCAGAGCTGAACAGGAACTACAGGCGGTGCGTGCTGAACTGGAACGACTGCGGCTGGAAGTAGAACAGGTACTTCCTGCAGAGGCCGACAAGGAAGCAAAAACCCTCCAGGCCAAAGGCAATGCTGCGGAACTGGCAGAAAACGCCAAAGCAGCAGCACTGGTCAACGATATGCTGACCAAAGTCTGGCGCGAAACGGGAGTCGATGCTGCCGAGGTGTTTCTGATCCAGCAAATTGAAATGGTGCTGCAAGAAGCGGCAAAAATCCCTAACCGAATGCACCTGGATCAGATTCATGTCATCGACAATGGCGACGGTAAAGCACTCGCCAACCTGATCAACGTCTACCCCGAAGTCGTGCGTCAGTTCCTCGATCGCGTTGATCAAACTCTGGGAATTGATGTCGCCGCCACCCTCAACCGCCGTAAATAATTCATTCACCCCAGCATCCCTCCTATGTTTGAAACGATTATTGCCCTCGCCGCCATTCTCGCCACTGGCACTGGAGCCGGAGTCTTCGTCATTCGCAATCTCTATTACATCTGCCAGCCCAACGAGGTGCTGATCTTTGCCGGAGGATCTCGCCGTCTCGCCAATGGTCGCACTGTCGGCTACCGACTGGTCAAAGGTGGCAGCAGTGTCCGAGTTCCTCTCATGGAAAGGGCGCTGCGGATGGATCTGAGCAATATGATCATCGACCTGCGCGTTTCTAATGCCTACTCAAAAGGGGGAATTCCCCTCACCGTCGAAGGTGTAGCCAATATCAAAATTGCCGGAGAAGAACCCGCCATTCACAATGCGATCGAACGCTTACTGGGAAAATCCCGTGAGCAGATCGAACAGATGGCGAAGGAAACTCTGGAGGGCAATCTGCGGGGCGTTCTGGCCAGCCTCACTCCAGAACAGGTGAATGAAGACAAGATCGCCTTCGCGAAAAGTTTGCTGGACGAAGCCGAAGAGGATCTGGAGAAATTGGGACTGGTGTTGGACACCCTGCAAATCCAGAACATCTCCGACGATGTGCGCTATCTCAATTCCATTGGCCGCAAACAGCAGGCCGATATGCTGAGAGATGCCCGCATTGCTGAAGCCGAGGCTAAAGCAGAATCCATCATTCAAACGGCAGAAAACGAGAAAAGCACTGCCCTCAGCCGCATCGATCGCGACATCAAAATCGCTACTGCTGACGCCGATCGCCGTGTCAAAGATACCCTCACCAAACGGGATGCCGTTGTTGCAGAAGCGATCGCCGAAATCGCCTCCGAACTGGCTCGCATCCAGGCAGAAGTCCCCGTTCAACAGGAACGTATCAAGCAGATCGAGCAGCAACTGCAAGCCGATATCATCGCCCCCGCTGAGGCTCGCTATAAACAGGCGATCGCCCAGGCTCAGGGCAACGCCGCCAGCATCATTGAGGATGGTAAGGCCAAAGCCGAAGGGACCCAGCGTCTGGCGGAATCCTGGCGGGCTGCTGGCCCCAATGCCCGCGATATCTATCTCCTGCAACGGCTAGAAACGCTGCTCAAAACTTTGACTGGGGCAGTTCCCGATGTCACGGTACAGAAGGTCACGGTGATCGACGCGAACGGGGGTACAGCCGCCACTAAGATTGCGTCCTTCATCGAGCAACTACGCCAGACCACTGGAATTGATTTCACCGAAACGGTTCACCAACTGACCCGTTCCCAGACCCAACAGCTTTCTACAGCGCCCACGGATGGCTCATCGGACGATTGACTCAAAGATACGGCTGAATAGCGTGACTCAATGTGCAACCTTGTTCTGAAAACCAGGGATTTCTGTGGGGCGGGCATCTTGCCTGCCTGGAACTGAGCGGGCAAGATGCCCGCTCCACAGGAGGTGGACTAAAGTCGCACAATATAGCGCTTTGCGCTTGGATAAGGTACAGAATGTT
>JBIKWV010000897.1:0-2940 GCA_044356135.1 Elainellaceae cyanobacterium | reverse complement strand
CAGTGGGGAAGGCACCACCCTCAATAATATTGGAGGCGTTTACGACAGTCTTGGGCAGTACCCGAAAGCGCTGGAGCTTTACCAGCAGGCCCTGGCCATTCGTCGGGAGATTGGCGATCGCCGTGGGGAAGGCACCACCCTCAATAATATTGGAGGCGTTTACGACAGTCTTGGGCAGTACCCGAAAGCGCTGGAGCTTTACCAGCAGGCCCTGGCCATTAGTCGGGAGATTGGCGATCGCCGTGGGGAAGGCACCACCCTCAGTAATATTGGAGGAGTATTTGACGTACAAAAACAACCAGAGGTAGCAATTGCCTTCCTCAAACAATCCGTCAACGTTCGTGAAACCATTCGTGGCGATATTCGCAGTCTATCCCGTGAGCAGCAGCAGTCCTATACTGAAACCGTTGCAGATACCTATCGCCGCCTGGCAGCTTTATTAATTGATCAGCGGCGATTTTCTGAGGCGCAGCAGGTGCTGGAGTTACTCAAGATCCAGGAATTACGAGAATTTACGCGCAGTGCTGAGGTTGCGGGTCAGAGTTCGGGAATTGTTGAGTTTGATATTGAGAAGCAGATTCTCGAAAGCTACCAAACTATTGCTAACTTTGCAAAACAACTGTACGAATGTCAGCAAAGCCGATGCAACAACCTGCGGCAGCTTCAGCAGTTGTTGAATGCCCGAACTCAGGAATTCAATCAGCAAATTACGGTGTTTCGCAGCACCCTCCAACAACGCCTTGCCCAGGACCCTGGATTTTTGAGTTCCGACCAGCTCAACAAAACCGCCAGAGACATTGTGACCTCAGAGCCGGGAACGGTGCTGGTTTATCCGCTGGTGCTGCAAGACCGGATTAAAATTCTGCTGGCAATTCGGGCGGGCGGGAACCGTCCTGGAGCGGGTGGTGTGGTATTTCGATCGTTTGAGGTGGCGGTGAGCGATCGCCAGCTCTGGCAAACCGTCACTCAGTTTCGTGAGCAACTACAGACACCGGGGGATTTGACCCGGTTGCAGGCGACCGCCAGCCAGCTTTACGACTGGTTAATCAAGCCAATGGAAGCGGAGCTATCCGGGCAACCCGACGGACAATCCATTCGCCATCTCGTCTTCTCGCTCGATCGCTCCACTCGCTACATCCCAATGGCGGCACTGTACAACAGCCGTCGCCAGCAATACCTGATTCAGCAATATGCAGTATCCACCATTCTGGGGGCTGACCTGACTGACGTGCGCGATCGCCTCTCTGCCACCCCGCAGAACACCACTGTCCTGGGCATGGGGCTATCGATTCCGGTCGCAGGTTTCACTGAACTGTCCCATGTGCGAGATGAGGTCAATGCGATCGTGCAGCACAATCAGGGGAGCGATCGCCAGGGCATCTTTCCCGGCCTGGAGTTCTTCGATCGACAGTTCACCTTCCAGAACCTTCAGGACAATCTTGCCGGACATCGAATTCTCCACATTGCTACCCATGCCGATTTTGAATCCGGTGCGCCAGAAAATTCTTTCTTCCTTTCTGCAATTGGCAAAGTAGACATCAGTCAGATTCAAACATTGATCAATTACGGTATGAACGATGTGCATCTGGTGGTGCTGTCTGCCTGCAAAACAGCGGTGGGTGGACCCGATGCCAGCGGCATTGAAGTCCCCGGTATCAGCTCTTACTTTCTGAGAAGCGGTGCAAAGGCGGTAATTGCATCGCTGTGGCTGGTGAACGACGCCAGCACAAGCCAGTTGATGCAGTACTTCTACAACAATCTGGCACAGGGGATGACGAAATCGGAAGCGCTGCGACAGGCGCAGATTCGACTCCTGGAAGGAGGGCAGAGCGGTGGAGGCGATCGCAGCAGCAGAGCCACCATCGTTCCTACCGATTCGCGCACCGGACAGCCAATCGTTACAGGGAATTTACGGCATCCCTACTACTGGTCACCGTTCATCATCATTGGCAACGGCTTGTAGGGGCGAAGCATTTGCGCGGGAAACTGATCGCTTTCCCCAACACACTTTGACGCAAATGCTTCGCCCCTAACATCCAACGATCGCCCAATTCGGTGCAATTCGGGTACGGAGGATGAGAACCCGTGGGATGATCCGGGGGGGCAAAGCATTTGCGTTCAGTGTACTGGATGAATCTGGGCGTTTGCACCAGAGCAATATCCGTTGTCTGTAGAAGGTTTTACAAGCTGAATTCCACTTTGTTGTAGAGGTCGGCGATCGCCACCTCCAAGTTCAGTGACTCCAGCGTCAGCATATCCTGGAGGCTATCGTATTCTGTCAAAGTCCAATGTTTGGGACTTTTCTTGAAATATCGTTCAACCTGTGGCGCGGATTGATCGATCAGAATATATTCCAGGAGGGTTGGAATGGTGCGATACGCCACAAACTTGTCGCCTCGATCGTAGTTCTGGGTTGAGTCTGAAAGCACTTCTACGAGAAGCAGAGGATTGGTCAGCGTATCACGACGCCCTTCTTGATAGTCAAGGGGCTGGGCAATGACCATAACATCAGGATAGGTATAGATTCGCTTCGCCGGAATCCAGAGCCGTTGATCAGCGACAAACACCTCATAGGGCTGGTGTTTGAGGGATACATTCAAAGATGCGGCCAGATTCAGAGCAATTTTGTTGTGATTGGGGGTGCCACCTGTCACGCAAACAACCTCACCATCAATGTATTCATGGCGTTCCTCAGAGTGCAGCTCAAGTGCAAAATACTCCTCTAAGGTGTAATACTTCTTTTCTGTGGCTTGCATCATTATGACCTACAGCCCTCATTGCTTCTCTTCATTCTACATCCTGCGTGAAGGAGCGATTAAGCTTGAAACCCCAAAAGCTGTTCCGCCCGCGCAGCGGGCGGAACAGCTTTTGGGGGTTCAATTTTTCCACACCCACCGACTTATACCTTGCATGAAGGGAGACTTGCCCCTTTCCACAAAC
>JBIKWV010000896.1:0-2950 GCA_044356135.1 Elainellaceae cyanobacterium | reverse complement strand
AGGTGCTCATCCAGACGGTTGCGGCTCCAGTTAAAAATTTGCTCAATGCTGATCTGTGCCTCTCCCCGGTGAATTCCCGCCAGATGCCACAGGTCTGGGGGCAGATAGCTCACCTGGGGATCAGCTTCTTCTGCCACCAGCCAACCCGACAGCAGCATCAGCGAGAGGGGATAGCCACCCACTCGACCAGACACGCGCTCCAGATCAGCCTCGCTGCCTCGCACCCCCCGCTGCCACAACAGCGCTGCTCCCTCAGTGTCGCTCAATCCCTTCTGCAGCGCTAGCCATCGACCTCCCGCCAGATGAGCGGGTCGCTCACGACTGGTCACGATCACCTGACTCTGCTGAGTATGACTCAGCCAGTGCTGCAAAAACTGCGAAAATGCCGAACTCTGCCATTCTCCGGCAGATGTTAGAACACTCTCCAGGTTATCCAGAACCAGCAAGTAGCGCTGCTGTTGCAGTTTACTGATCAATGCCAGGTAGAGTTGTGGTTCTTCAATCTGCCCCACCTGTTCCGCTGAATCGCCCCAGGTAAATAGTGCCCGCCGTGCCAGTTCCGAAAAACTCAGCAGGCGGCTCAGATCAACCCAGAACTTGTCCGCAAACCCCTGACTGCTTTCATACACCTTAGCCACCAGGGTCGATTTGCCAAAGCCTCCCAGTCCAGTGACACCAATGAACCCTTCGGGTGCTGTCTCAAGCCAGTTCGAAATCGTTTCCAACTCTTGCTGTCGCCCCTGCCAGAAGGTGAGGCTGGGCAGAGGATCACTGCCTCGATAGCTGCTGGGTGGGATGAACTTTGTCCGTTCCCCAACGGACGACTCCAGTCAGTCTTTGCCAAAGTTTAGGTTAAAGGTGGAACCCTCACCCCCCACAATATTTGGCGCATTGGAATCATTGACCTGAACCCCCAAGCCTCCCATCACGTTCTGCACGTTGCGTCCCTTTACCTCGTCAATGTGGATGATCTGGTAAATCGGTTGTGCTAATTGCCGCAGTTCCTGCGCAAACGATGGGTCTGCCTCCATTGCCTTTGCCAGCCTTTGCTCCAGGCGATCGCGCTCTTCTGGTTGGGTTTCCGCCAATGCCATTGACTTTTCCAGGGCGACTTGCTGTTCTGGTTTCACCCGCTTCAGGATAGCCTGCTTGAGAGCAGCACTGGCCTGCTTAAGTTTGGCGATCGCCCCCTCGGTCAATACGTCACCCACTTTCCCTAGACTGGCATCCAGCAGTTTGGGCAGGGCGCAGGAAAGGATGGTGGCAGCGGTAATGGTTTCAAGCATTGGGGGCAGGAAAAGATTTTTCTTGGTTATAGCAAGTTTAGGGATCTGCTGTTTATTAAAATCCCAGGTTTCGCTTGGCGCGGCGAAGCCGCGCCAAGCGAAACCTGGGATTTTATTGGGATTTTATTTTATGGCAAGCCCCTTAGGGAGCGATCGCCTTATCCAAACAAAAAAACCACCCGTGTTGCGGGTGGCTTTTTACCAGACTTTAAGGCGCGTCTCAAAACCCAGTAAACCCTCAATTTTGCGTGCGCGAAGAACCTACAAAATCAAGAATCCAGCGGGCTTTAAAGCGGCCCCTGGAACTACACGCCCAGCGCTTGCTTAGCAATTTGCTGAGCAAGTTCGCCCTTCGCATACTTCGCAGCGTACTCATCCAGAGAGTAAACCTTGATCTTGCTGGCGTTTCCAGCGGTACCGAACTGCTGATAGCGATCGGCACAGACGTTCTGCATGTACTTGATGGAGGGCTTCAGGAAGTAGCGGGGGTCGAACTCAGAGGGCTTCTTCGCCAGCGCTTCCCGAACGGCAGCGGTAATTGCCAGACGGCAGTCGGTGTCGATATTGATTTTGCGCACACCGCTCTTGATGCCTTTCTGAATTTCTTCAACGGGCACACCGTAGGTTTCGGGCATGCTGCCACCATTCTGGTTAATGATGTCCAGGTACTCTTCGGGAACCGAGGAAGAACCGTGCATCACCAGGTGGGTGTTGGGCAGACGGCGGTGGATTTCTTCGATGCGGCTGATGGCCAGAATTTCACCAGTCGGCTTGCGGGTGAACTTGTAAGCACCGTGGCTGGTGCCGATGGCAACGGCCAGAGCGTCTACCTGGGTCTGCTCCACGAAGTCAACGGCCTGGTCGGGGTCGGTCAGCAGTTGGGAGTGGTCGAGTTTGCCCTCGAAGCCATGCCCATCTTCTGCTTCGCCCATCCCGGTTTCGAGGGAACCGAGGCAACCCAGTTCACCTTCAACGCTAACGCCGATCGCGTGAGCCACGTCCACCACTTCCTTAGTGACGCGGACGTTGTACTCATAGCTGGCGGGGGTCTTGGCGTCAGCTTCCAGAGAGCCATCCATCATGACGCTGGTGAAGCCGTGGCGCATGGCGGAGTAGCAGGTGGAAGGCGCATTGCCGTGATCCTGGTGCATTGCGATCGGCAGATGAGGATAGGTCTCTACTGCCGCCAGGATCAGGTGACGCAGGAAGTATTCTCCGGCGTAGTTCCGAGCGCCACGAGACGCTTGCAGAATCACGGGGCTGTCGGTCTCATGGGCAGCCTGCATGATGGACTGGATCTGCTCCATGTTATTGACATTAAATGCAGGGATGCCATACCCATTCTCTGCTGCATGATCCAGCATGAGTCGCATAGGCACTAGCGGCATACGGATTCCTCCTAGTCGGTGTGATCAGCGAATTTCGACTTCAGACAACAAAATTCTTACGACAATCTTAAGACAATTTCCGCTTTTAGGGCGAAAAGCATCAAAGATTTCTAATCCAACCCATCAAGGTTTTTGGGGGTGAAGATCGTTTGTCCTGATGGACGAGCGATCGAGACTCCAGGAAGGCTCTTCAGGTTGATTTATGTTAAGTATAAATGCTTAAGGTGGTTTTGCACAGAATTTTGTGTGTGCTTCTGCATAAAGTTGTGCAGGGGA
>JBIKWV010000895.1:0-2954 GCA_044356135.1 Elainellaceae cyanobacterium | reverse complement strand
CCACCTCGGAGGCGATCGCCTCCAATTCCGTCTCTAGCTGCTCGACAGAAGGCAAATTTTCCTGGATCTCGTTAGAAAAACGATGGGTTGCGACACCGATGGGAGTGCTGAGATTTCGCAGGGTGTACTCTACGACCGTTTTGCTCTTGGATGTGCAGAGGATTAACCCGATCGTTGGTTGGTCGTCAGGGTGTCGAATCAAGTCATCGATTGCGGAGATGTAGAAATTGACCTGGGAGCCAAAGCTGGGCTGGAAGTCGCCAATCTTTAACTCCACGACCACGTAGCACCTTAACCGGAGATGATAGAACAGCATGTCGATCCGGTACTCCCTACCGTCTACCTCAATGGGGTACTGACTCCCAACAAAGGCAAAGCCAACGCCCAACTCCAACAAAAAGTCACGAATATGAGTAACCAACGCATTCTCCAGGTCGCGCTCTTGAGCGTCTTGACTGAGTGACAAAAACTCTAGATGGTAGGGGTCTTTCAGTAAACTGTTGGCAAGGTCAGACTGGGGTTTTGGGAGTACCTGGGAGAAGTTGGTTGTAGCATTGCCCGCCCTCAGGTGGAGTTGGCTCTCAATCTGTAGCACCAGCACGTCTCGACTCCAGCCGTTAGCGATCGCTTGCTCGGCATACCAGAGTCGATCCTGGTTCGATTTCAATTTTTCCAGCAGGGCAATGTTGTGTCGCCAGGGCAATTTTGCAACGCACCGTTGCAAAATTGCTTCATCCGGGTAGGCTTCAGCGAAGGATTTCATATACCGGATATTTCTGGCGGAGAAGCCCTTCATTTCAGGAAATTCCCGCTTCAGATCCCGGGCGAGCCGCTCTACTACTTTTGCCCCCCATCCCTGCGCTCGCTCGTTCTGTAAAATCTCTTGACCGATCTGCCAGTACAGAAAAATCAATTCCTGATTGATGGCCAAAGCCGCCTGCACCTGAGAACGTCGGATGCGTTCTTTAAGATCTGTTAAAAATCGATCGTACTGTCCAGGAAAGGTCAAAGAGTCATTTGGCACAGTCGTTCTTTGCTTTTGGGTGTAATCAGTCTGCTGGTTAGCAGGCGTTAAGTGGATGTGGTGATCGCCCAAAAATTTTGGGCGATTATTATCATTCTGCTCTTAACCTAGTTCTTCAGCAACAGCTCCAATTGTTCCACCAGCTTCTCAAGCTTCCGAGTCTTATCCCGATCGCCCCACAAAGTGCGGTTCTTCTTCGCCTGTTGAACTGTCTGGGTTAGGCGGTACTTCAGGCTTACAGCTTCGGATTCAGCCTCTACACCGCCAGCACTGTCGATCTGTTTGAACGCCTGCACCTGTTGCTTAATCTCGGATACGCTCAGTGAGGAGTGGACTGCCTCTTGCAGAAGCTGCCGTCGAGTCTGAGTGTCTTTGACGCTGGCAATTAAGATCCCTTTGGTGTAGTGAACCTCGCCACTCCGAATTTTCTCTAGAATTTCTGGCGGTTTCTTTAGCAGCGGCAAGCGGGTAGCGACGAAGGACTGCCAGGTGATTCTGCTAAACGCATCGAAGATTTGCTGTACACACTGGGCTTCCTCGCTAACCAAAACGTTTTGGTTAGTCGTTCCTTTGGCGGCGTTATTCATTCGGTAGAGCAGGCTGATAACCTCTTCGGAGTCACAACCAAGCTGAATCTCCAGCAGGCGCAGGGTGTTATCCAACTCCTCCAGGGCGCTAAAGTCTCGCCGATTCGAGTTCTCAGAGATCGCTGCCTGGAAGGCAGTCCGGTCGTCCCAGTCAAAAACTTTTCCTGGAACCGTCGCCAGCCCTAAAATTCCGGCTGCTTTGAACCGACGCAATCCGGCAACGAGTTCATATTTGTCGGGGTAGTAGGGGTGTGGACGCAGCCATAGCGGCGATCGGATGCCATTGGGCTTGATGTCGTGTTCTGCCCATTGCTGTAGTTCCTCGGGGTCGTAGTAATGCCGAACGGGTTTGTTGTCCGGCACAAACGAGAAGGAGCAGACGATTTTTTGATATGAGATCTCCTGTTCTTTGGTCTCCTGGACGAGTTGAGCAACTTTTTGAGGGGTAGCCTGCCCAAAAACAAAGCTGAGTTCCTCTCGCTGGGCGATCGCATCGGTAAGTTTACGTCGTGCTGTCATACTTCTGCCTCATAGAGCTTTAAGGCTTCCACCAGAAGGCGGTTGAAAATTGCGGCGGCGGATTTTGCAGAGCTTCCCTTCATCCGAAAGACGGTGCTGGCCTGACCGGGTGAGTCTTTGATGCACTGGCGATCGGGGAGTGAGGTTTCCAACAAAGGTAAAATACCGCTTTGCAGGGCTTCTCTGGCTTCCCTTAGCAGAATTGTATTCTCTTTCACAGCGTTCAGATAGAGGGCGGAAACGGGCATTCCTCCCCGAATCTCCCTGGCCTGACGGACAAACTGCACAATTTTGCCCGTACTGGCCAGGTCAATCATGGAATCGCGGCAAGGAATGAGTACCAGATTGGAGCGAATCAGGACGGCCTTCGTAACTTCGCTGGCATTGCCGGGACCGTCAACAATAACAACATCATAAGCCTCTGCAAGTTTTGGCAGTTCGTCAAACAGGGTTTCAGGATCACTGATGACTTTATAGGGAAGCCCCAGTTCTTCTGACCAGCTTGAGGAGCTTTGCTGGCCATCTGCATCCACCAGAATGACGGAAAAACCTTTCTGGCTAAACCAATCGATTGCATGAACAGCCCCTGTTGATTTTCCCGCACCGCCCTTCTGATTCACAAAGGACAAAATTTTCGGCAACTTTGAAGGGAGGTCTCCTGGTTTGGAAGACTTTGCTCTTGGCATGGGTTAGATAACCAAAATGAATGGTTTAATCCTAGCATTAAAGCGTTTCAATGGGCCAGTTTTTTATTAAGGAGATTTCCAGCAATGAAATTAGCTGCGTTGTGTGGGGGGGTTTGGCCCCCCCTCGGGGGGGGGGAC
>JBIKWV010000894.1:0-2956 GCA_044356135.1 Elainellaceae cyanobacterium | reverse complement strand
AAGCGCAACGGGGTGTCTCCTGGGCGTAAAAACCATTTTGCCGTGGGGCGGGGGCGCCCCCCCCGCCACTCGCAAAATTGGTTTTATAGCAGCTCTCAGTCTAGCTCAGTACAGATGTTTGTGATTTGCTATGGCGCTTCGCGCTATAGCCATTTGAAAAAGGAAAATCCCTTAACCAAATCGTCCTGCCACATAGTCCCGCGTCCGCTCATCCTCGGCGGCGCGGAAGATTTTTTCAGTGGGACCGAACTCGACCATTTGACCGATGCGGCTTTCGTCGGTGTTGAAGAAACCAGTGAAGTCTGAAACCCGTGATGCCTGCTGCATGTTGTGGGTGACGATGGCGATCGTCAGTTCGTCCTTGAGCGAGTGGATGAGTTCTTCAATTTTGAGCGTGGCGATCGGGTCAAGAGCTGAGCAGGGTTCGTCCATCAGCAGGACTTTGGGTTTCACAGCCAGGGCGCGGGCGATGCAGAGACGCTGCTGCTGACCACCGGAGAGTCCCAGAGCAGACTTGCTCAGATGATCCTTCACCTCATCCCATAGAGCGGCACCCTTCAGGGCACCCTCTACGATGTCGTCCATCTGAGAACGAGAAGTGCGACCCAGCAGACGCACCCCGTAGGCCACATTCTCATAGATGCTCATGACAAAGGGATTTGGCTTCTGGAATACCATGCCAATTTGCCGCCGCAGACGGTTCATATTGATGCCCTTGGCGTAGATATCCTGACCAAAGAACTCGACTTTGCCCTCGATATGCACATCGGTCTCCTCTTCACCAATCCGGTTCAGGGATTTGATAAAGGTGGACTTACCGCAGCCAGACGGCCCAATCAGGGCAGTGACCTTTTTCTGGGCGATATCCATCGAAACGCCCTCCAGAACCTTACGAGTTCCGTAGAAGAACCGCAGATTGCGGATCCGCATCGCGGGGATAGATTCGTCAACGGTGGATGAATTGCTCATTGGACGAGAAGAGGTGAATTCAGAGGTCATAAGAATAATCGCAAGATTAGCGAGCTTTACGTTTACGGGTGGCAAGACGGGACAAAATATTGGTCAGCAGCACCAGCGACAGCAGCACCAGCGAGGCCGTCCAGGCAACCTTATTCTGTTCTTCGAACGGAGACTGGGCATAGTTATAAATCAGCACGGACATGGAGGCCGCAGGTTCCAGCCATCCCGAAAACCAGCTCTGGCTGAAGAGCGATGTGAAAATTAGAGGAGCCGTTTCTCCAGCAGCACGGGCAACGGCCAGCAGAATGCCCGTCGTAATCCCCGGCAGGGCGGTAGCGATAACTACTTTGAACGTCGTGTGAAAGCGGTTGCCTCCCAGTGCCGAAGATGCCAGACGCAGCGGGGTAGGTACCAGCTTCAAAGCTTCTTCAGTCGCCAGGGCCACAATCGGTAGCATAATCACTGCCAGCGCAAAACTGCCTGCCAGGGCAGAAAAGCCCTTATAGCCAGTGATGGTTCCCAGCACAATGACGCCGTAAGCAAAAGCACCCACCACGATCGAGGGAACGCCACTCAGAACCGTGAGAATGAAGCGAACCGTACCGGCGGCTTTCGTTCCCTTACCAAACTCTGATAGAAAGATAGCCGTCAGCAGGCCGAGCGGAATGCTAATCAGCGCCGCCAGTGCCACCATGTAGATGGTGCCCTGGATAGCATTGCCGAATCCACTGGTGACACCCTGTTCTCCCATTGCAGCAGGCAGCGAGGTAAACAGATCCAGACTCAGATTGGCTGCTCCCTGACGAATGATTTCGAAGAGAATGGAGAGTAGCGGCAGAATGGCCAAACCCGCCAGGGCAAAAGCCAGACCATTCATGACGGAGGTAAATGCCTGACGCCCTAGGGAGAGGGGTTTGGTTAAACTCAGATCTGAGTCATCCAGGAGGGGAACCATAGGAGGGGGGAAGAAGTACAGGGAGGGGTTTGAATATAAGGCGGAAAGTTGACCAACCGCGATCTTTAACTGTTTTTCGAGAAACCGCGATTCAGAAATTGCACCATCAATACCGCCAGCACGTTCACCGCCAGCGTTACGAGAAACAAAACAAACGCCAGGTACATTAATGCACCAATGTGCAGGGGATCAAGCGCCTCAGGAAATTGCAGCGCAATGATTGAAGGAATAGTGGCACCGGAGTCAAGCAGCGACCAGACGGGTGGATCGCTGAAGGGAGAGTTGGGCGCATTGCCAATCACCATGGTGACCGCCATCGTCTCTCCCAAAGCACGGCCCAGACCCAGAACCGCTGCACCTAAAACTCCGGAGGCTCCAGTAGGAAGCATGACGCGGAAAATCGTTTCCCAGCGAGTACCGCCCAGCGCTGAAGAGGCGCTACGCAGGTCGCGGGGAATTGCCAGCAACACTTCTCGACTAATGGCAGCGATTGTCGGAACGATCATAACGGCAAGAATGATGCCAGCCGGTAGAATGCCAGGGCCAATGGGTGAAGTGTTGAAGAATGGAATAAATCCAAGCGCACTATTGAGCCAGGTTGTAAATGGGAGTAATGCTGGAAGAAAAACAAAAATACCCCAGAAGCCGATGATTACACTGGGGATAGCAGCAATCAGCTCAACGGTAAAGGCAATTGGGGTTTTGACCCAATCGGGCAGAAAATTTTCACTGGTAATAATCGCAACGGCCAGACTAATAGGAATTGCCAACAGCAGCGCAATCAATGAAGTTGCCAGCGTCCCATAGATGAAGGATAGGGCTCCAAACTCCAGGGTGTTAATGTCCCAAATCGTTCCCGTCAGGAATGTCAATCCAAACTGCTGCATTGCAGGCCAGGACTGCTCAAATACCAGAATCGCCATCCAAAATAAAACAACGATGGAGGAGATCGCACTCAAACGCACTAGCCATGAAAATCCAGTATTAACTGTGGCCTGCGCCCCATCCCCAAGGGTAAGGTCAGCACTGTCGTCCAGCATG